>JAUCDU010000109.1:0-8113 GCA_034674825.1 Giesbergeria sp. | reverse complement strand
GGACGATGGGGAGGAGGAAGACGTGATTGCGATTTCAATGACCGCGCGGATCGAATCCAGACGCAGCCCCGAGTCCGAACGCTTTGCCGCACTCAACCGCGAGGCCACACAGGCCACGGCGCGCAGCTATGACGAGGCGGTGGCGCTGTTGTACGAGGCCAAGGCGATCAAGGGCGACTATTACGACGAAACCCGCCTGGCCAAATTCTTGCAGCACGCTGGCCGTCTGGATGATGCACTTGCAGAAATCCATTGGCTCCTCGACCGTGTGCATCTGCACCTGGATCAGCTGCCGCACCTCAACGCCGTACAAAGACAATCTCTTCGCGTGAGCACGTTGGTGAAAATCTACGACGCGGCCCGCCTGATTTGTGAGCGCGCTGAACGCGAAGACCTTTATGCCCACTACGTCGCGCGGCGCGATGATTACGCCCGGTTGGGAGAGAAGCTCGACACATTGATGTCATACGATTGAGCACACAGAGAAAAGCAGACCCAGCGCAGTGGCGATTGCCATAGTACTCATGCCCGTCATGCTGCCCCTTTTGCCGCGCTGGCAAACACTGAAACGCTTCATTTAGCCGGCCTCGCGCGCGCGCGGCACAGTGGCGCGCATGCCACTTTTGCGCCGCCCATCTGCCTCGGCCACTGACTGCCGCCACTGCCGCCCGCGCCCGTTTGCGCGCCGGTGCGGGGGCGCGCATGGATAACCGGCTGGCCCTGGCCGCCCTGGTGCTGTCGGCCACGGGCCTGGTCTACATTGCCCAGCGCGAGGGTTTTCGCGCCGATGCCTACCCCGACCCGGTGCACGGCGCGGCGCTGCCCACCATTGGCTATGGCAGCACGGCGGGCGTGAAGCTGGGCGACAAGACCACGCCCGAGCGCGCCCTGGTGCGCCTGCGCGCCGACGCCGGCGACAAAGAGGTGGCGCTGCGCCGCTGCCTGGGCGATGTGCGCCTGCTGCAGCGCGAGTGGGACGCCTATGTGGCCCTGGCGCACAACGTGGGCGCCACCACGGTGTGCATGAACAACGCGCGCACGGCCCCCAGCACGCTGGTGCAGCGCCTGCGCGCGGGCGACTTTGCCGGCGCGTGCAATGCCATTTTGCTGTACGACCGCGCGGGCGCGGTGCGCGTGCCAAGCGACCGCTGCAGCCACCCGGACAACCGCACTTGCCGCGGCGTGTGGGCAGACCGCCAGCAGCTGCGTGCCATGTGCCTGGGCGAGAGCCCCAACCCCTGAAGGACGCCACGATGAACCCGATTGCGTTTTACATGCTGCTGTACTGGTGGAAGGCCTGGTGGTGCTGCGCGCGCTGATAGCCGCCGTTGCCGCGCTGGGCCTGGTGCTGGCGGTGCAGGCGTGGAATGCCAGCCTGCGCGCCCAGGGTTATGCGCAAGGCGCGCAGGCGGTGCGCACCGAGTGGGACACGGCCCGCGCGCGGCGCCTGGCCGACGACATGCAGGCCGCCGCCGATGCGGCGCAGCAGCAGGCGCAGGCGCAGCAGCGCGCCCGAGACGATGACCAGGCCCGCCAGGTGCAGGCAGAAAGGATTGCCCATGAACACGCCGAACGCGAGCGGGCGCTGCGCTCTGCTCTTGAGCGCGCTCAGTCTCGCCAGCGCGGGCTGCTCGACACCATTGCCCAGCTCAACGCCCGCCCCAGTGGTGATGACTTGCCCGGCGCCGCCGCGCCTGGCGCTGCCGCCACCGGCGCTGATGGCGCCGCCACCGCCCGAGAGCTTCTTGGACGCTGCAGCGGCCGCTATGCACAGCTGGCAGCAGATGCTGATGGGCTCAGGGGCCAGGTGATGGGCCTGCAGGACTGGGTGCGCACGGTGGCGCTGCCCGCGCCCCTGGTGACGGGAGCGCCCGATGGTTTTTGAGGTGACGCTGGGCAATGTGATTACGGTGGTGGCGCTGGTGATTGCCGCCTGCTGGGCGCTGTTCAAGCTGGCCAGCGTGCGCCAGGAGCGACGCATGGATGAGCGTTTTGAGTCGCTGCACGGGGCGTTGCATGACGTGTCGGTGCAGCACACGCGCAATGCGCAGGCGACGCTGGAGCTCGAGCGCCAGCTGCTCAAGCACCAGGCCGACGTGGAGCGCGTGTTTGTGCGCCGCGACGACTTTGTGCGCCACATCGGCGCGCTGGAGGCGCGCATTGACAACTTTGCGCTGCGCGTGGAGCGGGCGCTGGACATTTTGATTTCAGGGAGGCCGTGAATGCACGCCATGGACATGGACAAAATCCGCCGCGAGGACATGCGCTGGCACCTGCTGGGCACGCTCAACCTGAGCCGCCCGGTGGGCATGAATACCGAGCCGCTGCTGGCGGTGATCAAGACGGTGTACCCCGACGCCACGCACCGCGAGGTGCGCCTGGCGCTGGACTATCTGGAGCAGCGCGAGCTGGTGCGCATCGAGCGCGACCCGCTCGATCACTGGTGGGTGGAGCTGACGCGCCACGGCATGGACTTTGTCGAGTACACGATCGCGGCGCAGCCGGGCATTTCGCGCCCGCGCATCACGCAGGTGTAAGCCATGGCGCGCCGTAGCAAGGTTTACACGCTGCCGCCGCAGCTCAAGGAGTGGCTGGACGCCGAGCTGGTGCGCCGCGGCTTTGCCGACTATGTGCAGCTGGCCCAGGACTTGAAGGAGCGCGGCGCCGATGTGTCCAAGAGCGCGCTGCAGCGTTACGGCGCACCGTTCGAGCGCCAGCTGGCGCGCGTGAAGATGGCCACCGAGCAGGCCGTGGCCCTGGTGGACGCGGCGCCCGACGAGGAGGACAAGCTCAGCAGCGCGGTGATCCGCATCACGCAGGAGAAGATTCTGAACCTGCTGATGGAGCTGGACATTGACGCGGACAGCGTGGACGTGAACAAGCTGTTCAAGAACGCGGCCGAGATTGGCCGCGCCAGCGCCACCAACAAGCGCGCCAGCCGCGAGGCGCGCGAGGCGATTCGCGAGCAGGCGCGGCGTGAGCTGGTCGAGGAGCAGCGCGCAAAACTCAACGCCCTGGGCCAGGCCGGCGAGATTGACGGCGCCACGCTGGCCAAGGTGATCGGGGCGGCGTATGGCCTTTGACAAAACCGCGCCGGCGCTGACGCTGTACCCCTACCAAAAGCGCTGGGTTCAGGACGATGCGCGCTTCAAGATTGCCATGTTTGCGCGCCAGTGCGGCAAGACGTTTACCAGCACGCTGGAGCTGGCGCTTGACTGCGCGCGCGCCGAGGCGGTGGGCCAGCGCCGGCGCTGGGTGATTTTGAGTCGCGGCGAGCGCCAGGCCCGCGAGGCCATGAACGAGGGTGTGAAGCTGCACCTGGCGGCGCTGTCGGCGGGCTTCAAGGCCTACGACTACGACTGGGAGCCGGGCGTGCGCGCGCTGGAGGTGGAGTTGCCCGGGGGCAGCAAGATTACGGCGCTGCCGGCCAACCCGGACACGGCGCGCGGCTTCTCGGCCAATGTGCTGCTCGATGAGTTTGCCTTTCACCAGGACAGCCGCGCGATCTGGAAGGCGCTGTTTCCGGTGATCTCCAAGCCGGGGCTCAAGCTGCGCGTGATCAGCACGCCCAACGGCAAGGGCAACAAGTTTTACGAGTTGATGACGGGCGCCAATGACGGCTGGAGCCGCCACGTCACCGACATTTACCAGGCGGTGGCCGATGGCTTGCCGCGCGACATCGAAGAATTGAAGCGCGGCGCGGGCGACGCGGATTTGTGGGCGCAGGAGTTTGAGCTCAAGTGGCTGGACGAGGCCAGCAGCTGGCTGCCCTTTGACCTGATTACCGCCTGCGAGCACGACGGCGCGGGCCGCCCCGAGCATTACCAGGGCGGCCCCTGCTTTGTGGGCGTGGACATTGCCGCGCGCAATGACTTGTTTGTGATCTGGGTGCTGGAGCAGGTGGGCGACGTGCTGTGGACGCGCGAGCTGATTGAGCGCCGGCGCGTGAGTTTTGCCGAGCAGGACGCGCTGCTGGACGGGGTGTTTGCCCGCTACAACGTGACGCGCGCTTGCATGGATCAGACGGGCATGGGCGAAAAACCCGTGGAAGACGCGCGCCGGCGCCACGGCAGCAGCCGGGTGCAGGGCGTGCTGTTTACGGGCGCGGCCAAGCTGGACATGGCCACGCGCGGCAAGGATGCTTTTGAAGACCGCAAGCTGCGCATTCCCGAAGGGCGCCCCGAGTTGCGCGCCGACCTGCACAAGATCAAGAAGGTGACGGGCGCCACCGGCGCGCCGCGTTTTGTGGCCGACAGCGACGCCAGCGGCCACGCCGACCGCACCTGGGCGTGCTTTCTGGCACTGACCGCCGCCGACGGCGGCAACACCGCGATCGACTACATCCCCGTGCCGGCGCTGCCGCGCGGGTTTGACAACCTGGGCGCGGCCGACAGCCAGGACGAGGACGTCCTGGGCATGGTCGAGCCGCGCGCCACCTGGTGAGAGAGCACACAGCCATGGCCACTTCACGCATTCTTGGCCCCGACGGCCAGCCCATTGCCATGCCCGACCTGGCCGAGCCCCAGACCGCGCACCTGACGCACTTGCAGCGCGCGCTGCAAAGCCACCCCACGCGCGGGCTCACGCCCTCGCGTCTGGCGCAGATCCTGGACGCAGCCGAGGGCGGCGATATGACCGCGCAGTTCGAACTGTTCGAGGACATGGAGGAGAAAGACGGCCACATTGCCAGCGAGATGAACAAGCGCCGGCGCGCCTGCATCCTGGACTGGCAGGTGGTGCCGCCCGAGAAGTCGCCCACGGCGCAGGAGATGCGCGCGGCCGCGCAGCTCGACGAGCTGCTGCAGGAGATCCCGGACTTCGAGGATGTGCTGTTTGACACCACCGACGCCATCGGCAAGGGCTTTGCCTGCCTGGAAATCGAGTGGCACCGCGTCGAGCGCATGTGGCTGCCCAAGTCCATCACGCACCGCCCGCAGGGCTGGTTCAACCTGCACCGCGGCTACCAGCAGCAGCTGCGCCTGCGCAGCGACCGCACGGTGGACGGTGTGCCGGGCGAGCCGCTCACGCCGTTTGGCTGGGTGACGCACGTGCACAAGGCCAAGAGCGGCTACCTGGAGCGCTCGGCGCTGTTTCGCCAGCTGGTGTGGACGTATTTGTTCAAGAACTACAGCGTGGGCGACCTGGCCGAATTCCTGGAGATTTACGGCATTCCGCTGCGCATTGGCAAGTACCCGGCCAGCGCCAACGAGAAGGAGAAGGCCACGCTGCTGCGCGCCCTGGCGGGCATTGGCCACAATGCGGCGGGCATCATTCCCGAGGGCATGCTGATCGAGTTTCAGAACGCGGCCACGGGCGACCCCAAGGCGTTCGAGCTGATGATTGGCTGGTGCGAGCGCAACCAGAGCAAGGTCATCCTGGGCGGCACGCTGACCAGCGGCGCCGACGGCGCGGCCAGCACCAATGCGCTGGGCAACATCCACAACGAGGTGCGCAAGGATTTGCGCGACGCGGACGTGCGCCAGCTCAACACCACGTTCACGCGCGACCTGGTGTACGCCACCGCCGCGCTCAACGGCCTGGCGCCGCATGGGCTGCGGCGCAGCCCGCAGTTTCAGCTCAACGCGCAAGAGAGAGAAGACCTCACGGCCTACGCCGATGCGCTGCCCAAGCTGGTCAGCATCGGCCTGCGCCCCACCATCAAGTGGGCGCACGAGAAGCTGGGCATTCCCATGCCGCAGGACGGCGAGCCGGTGCTGGGCGCTGGCGCCGATGCACCTGGCGCGGTGGCGGCGCTGACGGCGGCGTCTGCTGCCGTGGCAACGCCCACCACGCCGCCGGCCACCATTGCCGACGCCATGCGGCCGCAGCTGGCGGACGCCGTCGAGCGCGCCAGCGCCCCGTGGATCGCGCAGATCCGCGCGCTGGTGGAGTCGGCCGCCAGCCTGCAAGACATCCGCGATGGCCTGGAGCAGCTGCTGCCCGATATGACGCTGGATCAATACGCCCAGGCCATGGCCGAGGCGCTGGCCGCCGCCCACCTGGCCGGGCGCTATGACGTGCTGCAGGAAGCGGGAGGCGCGCGTGGCTGACGCGGCCTACGGCAGCCTGCCGTTTCGTGAGCAGATCGCCTTCTTTCGCGCCAAGCTCAACCTGCCCACCGACGGCTGGACGGATCTGTGGCAGTCGCAGCACGATTTTGCTTTCGTCGTCGCCGGCGCCAACCGCGACGCCATCGTGGCGGACTTTCGCGCGGCGGTGGACAAGGCGATTGCGGGCGGCGGCACGCTGGAGGATTTTCGCAAGGACTTCGACCGCATCGTCGCCACGCACGGCTGGGACTACAACGGCGGGCGCAACTGGAGAAGCCGCGTCATCTACGACACCAACCTGGCCACCAGCTTTGCCGCCGGGCGCTGGGAGCAGCTGCAGGCCGCGCCGTACTGGCAGTACGAGCACTCGGACTTTGTCGAGAAGCCGCGCGAGCTGCACGTGCAATGGGACGGCCTGATTCTGGCGCAGGGCGACCCTTGGTGGCGCACCCACTTTCCCCCCAATGGCTGGGGCTGCAAATGCACCGTGCGCGGCCTGTGGCCGCATGAATTGCAGCGCATGGGCAAAACCGGCCCCGACCCGGCGCCCGAGGTGGTGTGGGAGGAGCGCACCATCGGCCAGCGCAGCATCAACGGCCCGCGCACCGTGCGCGTGCCCGAGGGCATAGACCCCGGCTTTGCCTACGCGCCCGGCAGCGCCCGCCTGCGCAGCGCCGTCCCGCCCGAGCGCCCCGATCCGCTCATCCCCGGCAGCACGGGCGGCCACGGCCTGCCCAACCTGCGCCCGAGCGACCCGCTGCCCGCGCCGCGCGCACTGTCCAAAGCCTTTGTGCTGGCAGCCAACCTGAGTGCCGAGGCCTACGTGGAGAACTTCCTGGCGCGCTTTGGCGCCACGCTGGCCGAGCCCGCCATCGTGCGCGACGCCATCGGCGAGCGCCTGGTGGTGGGCAAAGAGCTGTTTCAGGATGCGCAAGGCCAGTGGAAGGTGCTCAAGCGTGGACGCGAGCGCTATCTGCCGCTGCTGGCCCGGGCCATCACCGACCCGGACGAAATCTGGGTGCGTCTTGAGTGGCTGTATGGCGCACAAAAAGCCGTGGTGCGCCGACGCTACATTGCACGCTACCAGGTCGAGGGCCAGGACGCCCCGGCGCTCGTGGTCTTCGAGCGCGGCGAGGGCGGCTGGAGTGGCGTCACGGCATTCGCCGGCCCCGGCCAGTCGCCTGACGATTGGCGCATCGGCGTGCGCCTGTACCGGCGCGCGGCGGAAAACGAATGAGCCCGCACGGTGCCGCGTGCGGGCTCCCTCCGGGTGTAGGGACGCAGGGCCTGGCACGGCCTTCTCACCCGATGAAGTGAATCCATTGTAGGAGCTTTGCCCCATGGCAGGAACCCACCTCACCGTCTCCGTCAACGCCAACGTCACGCTGGAGCACCTGCAACGGCTGCAAAACCAGCTGAGCGCCCCACAAGGCATGCTCTCCAACATCGGCGAGCGGCTCAAAGACAGCACGCGAGACCGATTCGAGCGCAACAACCAACGCGGCCCCGACGGCACGCCCTGGCGTGCCTTGTCGCCACGCTACGCCCGCACCAAGCGCAAAAACAAGGATCGCATCCTCGTAAGAGATGGCTACTTGGCAAACACCATCGCCTACCAGCTAGATGGAGCAGACGCCGTAATCATCGGCAGCAACCGCAAATATGCAGCCATCCAACAGTTCGGCGGCACGATCCAAAAAAAGGCGCGCTCCGCCACCGTCTATTTCGGCGCGGGCAAAATCAAAAACCTCTTCGTGAAGAAAAAGAACGCCGCACGCCGCAAGCAAGTGGCCATCGGCTCGCACCAGATCACGATCCCCGCGCGCCCCTTCCTGGGCCTGTCGGAAACCGACCGCCAAGAGATCGTCCAGATCACTCTGGCATGGCTGCGACAATAGTTTCCTGACAGGAAATCTATTTTCAAACGACCCGGCCCACCTCGCCCCTGATGTACCCGGATCTTCCCGTTTATCGCGCCGCCCACTCTTCCTTTATCTCACTCCCGTTCAGCCTGGCGCGCGCGCGGCGAGGAGCATATGTGGACGCCCGACGCCATCGCCCTG
>JAUCDU010000108.1:0-8142 GCA_034674825.1 Giesbergeria sp. | reverse complement strand
TCAGTTGGTAGAGCAGCGGACTCTTAATCCGTAGGTCGAGTGTTCGAGCCACTCAGGACCCACCACTTACATCAAGGACTTAGCCGCGAGGCTAGGTCCTTTTGTCTTTCTGAACGTGACAAACGCGCGTAACCCGATGGTGCATTTTCGGTGACACGCTTCGCGTCACCTGAGGCCGGTACGCTGGTCGCCGGTCAGGCGGCCGCCTTCTTCTTCAGGCTGCTCCAGACCGTCCAGATCAGCAGAATCGCGCAGACAACGAGCGCCACGGCCGTGATGGGGCGCTCGACAAAGGTGCTGAAACTCCCGCGCGAGAGCAACAGCGTTCTGCGGAAATTCTCTTCCAGCATGGGCCCAAGTATCAAGCCCAGCAGCACTGGCACCACCTCCAGGCGCAGCAGTGCCATCAGGTAGCCCACCACGCCAAAGCCAAGCAACACCCAGACATCAAAGGCGTTGTTGTTGGTGCTGTACACGCCAATGCAGGTAAACAGCACAATGGTCGGAAACATCAGGTGGTAAGGGATGGAGAGCAGCTTGACCCACATGCCGATCAGCGGGATGTTCAGAATGACCAGGAACAGGTTGCCGATGAAGAAACTCACGATCAGACCCCAGAACAGCTCCGGGTGGCTGGTCAGCACCTGCGGACCGGGCTGAATGCCCTGGATGGTCAGCGCGCCCAGCATCAGTGCCATGATGGCGTCGCCCGGAATGCCCAAGGTGAGCGTCGGGATGAAAGCGGTACCAACACCGGCGTTGTTGCAAGCTTCCGGCCCGGCGATGCCTTCAATTGCGCCTTTGCCGAACTGCTCTGGGTGCTTGGAGATACGTTTTTCCATGGAGTAGGACAAAAACGTCGCCATGCCGCCGCTGGTGCCGGGCAGCGAGCCGAAAAACGCACCCAGCCCCGATCCGCGCAGCATGGGTCCAAACGAGCGGCGCCAGTCTTCGCGCGTAGGCATCTGGTCGCGCAGCGAGAAGCTTTGTTCCTCAGGCGTAACGCGGGACGTGTTGGCGCTCTTGATCACCTCGGTAATCGCAAACAAGCCCATGGCCATTGCCACCAGGCTGATGCCGTCCATCAGTTCGGGAATATCGAACGCAAAGCGCGAGACGCCGGTGTTGATATCGGTACCAACCACGCCGAGAATCAGACCAAAGAACACCATGGCCACGCCCTTGATCGGCGAACCCTGTCCGACCGTAGAGGCAGCAATCAGGCCAAGCAGCATCAAAGCGCAGTATTCCGATGGGCCGAAGTTAAGGGCCCAGCCCGAAAGAACGGGAGCAAACAGCATCAGCAGCGTGATACCCACCACCGAACCCCAGAACGAGGCAACGCACTTCATGAAGAGCGCAATGCCGCCGCGCCCCTGTTTGGCCATCGGGTAGCCATCCAGCACATCGACCGCTGCAGCCGCGTGGCCCGGCACCCCGAGCAGGATCGAGCAGGTGCCGCCGCCATAGTCGGCGCCGAAGTACACCCCCGCCAGCATGATCAGCGCCCCGGTGGCAGGCAGGTGGTAAGTAATGGGCAGCAGCAATGAAATGGCAATGAGCGAGCCAAGCCCTGGCAACACACCGACCAGAGTGCCCAGGAACACGCCGACAAAGCAGTACCACAGGTTGCTGAGTGTGACAGCCTCGTTCACGCCTATGGCGAGGTTGGAAGCAAAGAGGGAGAAGAAGTCCATGACCTAGAACTCCCAGGCAAAAGCGGGCAAGGTCATTTGCAGACCGAGCGAGAAGATCAGCCAGGCAATGACCGACAGACACACACCGAGCACCAGCGCGCGCAGCGGCCTGAAACTGTTGCTGCCGGAAGCGGTGATGAAGACCACTATGAGCGTCGTCGGAACGAGGCCGATGCGTGTAATAAGCAAGGCAAACACCGCCACCGCCGCAATGACTGCGATAAAAGGCCGGGGAGTAAACGAGGGCGGCTCGAATGCATGCACAACCGCGCGAAACGACAACAGGGCAACGACAACTCCCAGGAAAGCGAGGATCCAGCCGAGCATGGTGGGAAAGTAGCCTGGCCCCATGCGCGCCGCGCTGCCTATTGGATAGTGGCTGGATGCGTACAGGGCAACCGAGGCCCCTACAAGCATCATTGCAATGCCTGCAACAAAGTCTCGTCGATCAAAATTTTTCATGGAACGATCCGGTCAACTGGTCTGGCCTTGACGGCATCAAGATGCTCTCTGGCTTCGATGCACAGGGGCGCACAATCAAACTCTACCCAAAGTACTGCGTCCAAGCTAGCCACACCTGCGCGTTGCAAATGCATTTCTACTGCGTCAAGGCTGGCAGCGCTTTTGCGATTTTTGAGTTCACCTCAAAGGCAGTGCTTGGCCCATCATCCCATGGGATCAACTCCAAATTCTCTGCTGTTCATCCTCCAATCTCAGTCGCCAGCGTGACCAACCCCTCCATCTTCGTCATGCTGCCAGGCCACAGTGACGCCAGGGCCCTGCCAACTCACCGCGCGGCCCTGCGCAGCGGTAATCACAGACTTTGTGCACCGCGCTCGGATAGCATCGCATGGCGAGGATGCGCTGCGCACCTGCAACAGCTGAGGCAGCTAAGATGGCGCTGGCCGGCTCGACTCATCCACCCCATCGGTCACATGAGCGGCGATCTCCAGCGCTCGAAACAAGCGACACCACCCAAAGAATAAGCGGGCTCTACAGCAAACCCGTTCCGTATCGCCTGCTCGGCGCTTCCATACCTCGATGACATCCTCATGAATCCGAACGCCGACACTTTGTGGCGCGCTCCACGCTGGGCCTTGGCCGTGCTTTTGGCGCTGCTCGGAATGCTGGGCCCGTTCTCGATCGATACCTATCTCCCGGCGTTTTCAGGTATCGCCAAAGCCTTGGGCGCAACCCCGGTAGAAATGCAGCAGACGCTGTCTGCGTATTTGTTCGGTTTCGCCTTTATGAACCTGTTTCACGGCGCACTGGCCGACAGCTTCGGCAGGCGGCCAGTGGTGCTGTGGGGCATTGCCATGTTTACGCTGGCGTCTGCAGGCTGCGCGCTTTCGCAAACGATCGAGCAATTGATCTTCTTTCGCGCGCTGCAAGGCCTCTCGACGGGCGCCGGCATCGTCGTCTCACGCGCCGTGATTCGCGACATGTTCCCACCTGCGCAGGCGCAAAAGGTGATGAGCCAGGTCACCATATATTTCGGCGCGGCTCCAGCGATTGCGCCCATCGTGGGCGGCTGGCTGCTGGTGCATACCGGTTGGCACAGCATTTTTTGGTTTCTTGCACTGGTAGGTGTCGCACTCTGGCTGGCCAACTACCGTTATTTGCCAGAGACCTTGCACCATGATCATCGGCAGCCCTTCAATGTGAAGCACCTGATGCGTGGCTACTGGGAGCTCGGCGCAAGCGCCCGCTTTCTGTTGCTGGCGGTTGCCAGCGGTGTGCCTTTCAATGGCATGTTTCTCTATATTCTTGGGGCACCGGCCTTTCTCGGCCAGCACCTGGGCCTGGCGCCTACCGAGTATTTCTGGTTCTTCATCCTGACAATCTCGGGAATCATGTCGGGCGCATGGTTGAGCGGAAGACTGGCGGGAAAGATTGCGCCCAAGCGACAGATACGCCACGGCTTCGTCATCATGCTGGTTACGTCGCTACTCAACCTGCTGGCCAACTTGCTTTTCCCGGCGCATGTCTCCTGGGCCTTGGTGCCGATCGCTGTGTTTGCTTTCGGCTGGGCGTTGATGGTTCCCGTAGTGACGCTGCTGGTGCTCGATTTGTACCCTGCACGGCGCGGCATGGCGTCTTCCCTTCAGGCGTTCATCGGTTCGGTCGCCAACGGGGTGGTCGCAGGCGCGCTGGTGCCGCTGGTGATGCATTCGACAGTGCTCATGGCAGTGAGCTCGCTGCTGATGATGGGCGTTGGGCTCACTTCCTGGATTTACCTGCACCACCGCTGGCCTGAAATTGGACGCAGCGCAGGCTTGGGCTGACGCAAGTATCACCGCCACCACCCACTTGCTCAGCGGCGACGGCGGTCGGCCGGAAGCTGGGCGTAATAGCGCACTTTTTCCTCATACATGGCCTGGTCTGCCTTGTGCAGCGTAGCTTCGACCTGGTCGCCGCTGGTACAACTGGCAACCCCAATGGCCAGACTGAGGGGCTGTCCAGGATAGAACTGGTTGTTCATCTCCACCACGGAGGCAATACGCTCAACCAGCGCTTGCGCGCCTGGGAGATCACTGCCTGGCATGAGCACGGTGAACTCATCACCCCCTATGCGTGCCGCGCAGTCGGACGCTTCCACCGTCTTGGCCAACACTTCACCCACACGGCGCAGCAGCGCATCGCCAGCGGCATGGCCTTGCTCGTCGTTGACTGCTTTCAGCCCATTGAGGTCAATGGTGACCACACTCAGCGGCCACGGTCCCCTGCGGGTGATTCGATTGAGTTCCTCGACGAAGAAAGCCCGGTTGCGCAGCTGGGTGAGCACGTCGTGCTTGCCAAGGTATTCGAGATAAGCCTCGGCCTTTTTTCGGGCCGTGATGTCGACCAACGAGAGCAGCACCAGACCCCAATCGTCGCGATGTCCATCGAGCACGGAAAACTGCATGTGAATATGCACTGCGTCGCCAGAGAGCGCGTAGTTCACCACTTCGCGGTGCTGTGTGAGTTTGCCGTTCCACAAGTCCTGCAACTGCTCACTAAACGACTCCTGCATTTCGTCACGAAACACAAGCGAAAGGTTGTTCAGCAGCGCCTCCTTGTCCAGCGCTCCAAACATCTCCAGCGTCTGACGGTTCACATCGAGAACCCGAATTTCCTGCATGCACCGCGTGACGAACTCGGGATGCACCTTGAGGAAGGTCTTGAAATCGCTAATGCCACGTGCGCGCACATCGTCCATCAGCCGCTTGACGGCGCTGAAATCTTCGACCCAGAGCGAGACAGGAGAGTGATCGAACAGATCGTGTGCATAGCGCTCGCTTTGCTCGAGGCGCTGCGTCGACTGGGTCTGTGCAGTAACGTCTTCAAGCGACACCAGCACCCGGCCCCAGGTGGTTTCATGGCCAGGCAGGATGCGGGCATGAACCACGACATCCAGCCGCCGACCATCGAGCGCGTAGTTCACCGTGTGGTTGTCAAATCCAGGTGTGCCCGACCAGAGTTGCTCGAGTTCATTGGCAAACCGCGCGTGCATGTCGTCTCGAAAGACGCGGTCCAGTTGAGCGAAGAGTGCTTCCGCACTATCGGCCGCAAGCATTTCCAGCGTGCGCTGGTTCACACGCAATGGTTTAAGGCACGCAGAACACTCACGCACCCGCTGCGGATCGGCTTGCAAGTGCGCGCGCAAGTCGCTCACGCCTTCGGCGCGCCAACGGTCAAACAGCACTTTCAATGCGCTGAAGTCTTCCAGCCATAGGGACACCGGTGCCAGATCGAACATGTGTTCAAAATCGGTATCTTTAGCGGAATTGAATTGCATGGGGAAAGCTCCTGTGTCTCCATTATTGACGCGTTCACGAGGGCATTCATTGCGCGCAATGGCAAAAGGCCGGCTCCTTGCGGAGCCGGCCTTTAAATTCCTCGCGAACTGCGATTAGCGTGCCGGGCGTGCCGGGCGCTTGCGCGCGTCGTGCGGCACGAAGGACTTGCCTGCAGGGGCACCGGGCTTGGAAAACGCGGGCTTGCGCGGCGCCGAAAAATCACCACGGGGAGCACCGTCGCCGCCGCGCGGGGCACCATAGGCACCGCGGCCGGAATCACCAAACCCACCACGGTTGCTGTCTCCAAAGCCTGGTTTGCGGCCATAGCCGTCGGCATCTCGGCGCGGTGCAAACGAACGATTTTCTGGCGCGCCTTGCACCCGTTGCCGGTCGTTGAACCCGCCGCGGCCGTCAACGCGGGACGCCCCTGCATAGCCCCGATCTCGCGATGGTTGCTCACGGCCGCCACGTCCGCCCACATTGCCGTGTGGCGGACGCGTGGAAGGAAAGCGCTGGGTCGGCTCAAGGCCTGGAATGACTTCGCTTATGAGTTGCTGACGGGTGTAGCCTTCGATGTCAAAAATCTTGCGGCGGTCGCGAAATTCGGCGAAGGTCACGGCGAGACCGTCGCGGCCTGCGCGACCCGTCCGACCGATGCGGTGCGTGTAGTCCTCTGCCTTCATGGGCAGTCCGAAGTTGAATACATGGGTGACGGTGGGCACATCGATGCCGCGTGCCGCCACGTCGGTGGCCACCAAAATTTGCACCTGGCCCTGACGCAGCGCCATCAGACGGCGGTTGCGCAGCCCCTGGCTGAGTGCACCATGCAGGGCGACAGCGCTGAAGCCTTCCTGTTGCAAATCTGCTGCGAGACCGTCGCATTCAATTTGCGTGCTGGCAAAGACGATGGCCTGGTTGATACCGGTGTCACGCAGCCAGTGGTCAAGCATCTTGCGCTTGTGCTGCAGGTTGTCGGCCCAGTACAGAATCTGCTTGATGTTCGAGTGCTTTTCCTGCGGTGAATCGATCTGAATCTTTTGCACCGAAGCGCCACCGTCACGCATCACGCGCATGGCGAGCTGCTGGATGCGCGGCGCAAAAGTTGCACTGAACATCATGGTCTGCTTGCGCTGGCTGGTGAGCTGGTTGATTTCTGCCAGATCGTCAGAGAAGCCCAGGTCGAGCATGCGGTCGGCTTCGTCCACCACCAGGAACTGCACCTCATCGAGCTTGATTTGCATCGAGCGCTGCAGGTCAAGCAAGCGTCCAGGCGTCGCCACCACAAGGTCGGCGTTTTGCAACTTGGCAATCTGCAGCTGGTAGGGCATGCCGCCTACTACGTTGGCCACGCGCAGACCACGGGCGTGCTTGACGAGGTCAATGGCGTCATGCGCCACCTGCTGCGCCAGTTCGCGCGTCGGGCAGACAATCAGCGCGCCGGGAATGGCGGGCTTGAAATTGCGGTTGTTGGTCGGGTCCTTGCGTTTGGCGCGCTTGGGCGCTGCTTCGCCACGCGCAGTGGCTTCCGCACAAGCCTGCTCGTACTCAGCACGCGCCTTCTCGGCGACTTCGGCCTGCTGGCGCAGCAAGGTGTTGAGCACCGGCAGCAAGAAGGCCGCCGTCTTGCCGCTACCGGTTTGGCTGGAGACCATCAGGTCGATGTAGCGACCGCCTTGGCCACCGGCACCCATGGCCAGCGGGATGCACTTGAGCTGCACGGCGGTGGGCTGGGTGTAGCCCAGGTCGTCAACAGCGGCCACCAGCTCGGGGGCCAGGCCAAGCTCGACAAACCCGTTGGGCTCCGCAGTCACTTGTTCGGCGGCCACCTCAACAGCCGGCGCACCAGTTTCTTGAGTAGGAATGGAAATGGATTCGGCAGGCGCAAAGTCGCCCTGCACTTCAAAAGTGTCGGTCATGATTTTTCTCTCACGCAAGCGGCCGGAGCGGAGGGCTCCGGGTGGCTTCGTCAACGGTTAAAAAACATCAACCATCAAACGAAACCTGCAGGGACGTCGCGTCGCTGCGGCTGGGCTGTTGCTGCAAAAGCACTGCGGCGAAAGGCCGGAGTGTTTGCGGACCCGGTGTGTGAAGGGAGATGCACAAACTGCAGCGCTAGTGCGGTGCAAGCCTGCGATTATGGCACGACTTCGGGTTTTCCCGCAAGGGCCTCCGCCACAAATAGCTGCGCGCGGTAATGCTCCAGCTCATCAATGGACTCATGCACGTCTGCAAGCGCAGTGTGCTTTTGCGCTTTTTTGAAGCTGCTGTAGGCCTGCGGCTTCCAGCGCTTGGCCAGCTCCTTCAGAGTGCTCACATCCACGTTGCGGTAGTGCAGAAATGCCTCCAGCTTGGGCATATAGCGTGCCAGAAACCGCCGATCCTGGCCGATGCTGTTGCCACATAGGGGCACAACGCCCTTGGGCACGTAGCGCTTCAAGAACGCCAGCAGTTGGGCTTCGGCTTCTGCTTCTGTCAGGGTAGAGGCGCGCACCTTCTCGATAAGACCGCTGCGGCCATGGGTCCCCTTGTTCCAAGCGTCCATGGCACCCAGCAACGCGTCGCTCTGGTGCACGACCAGGACAGGTCCTTCGATCCGCGGCGTGAGTTGCGGGCCAGTGACGACCACGGCGATTTCAATGATGCGCTCCTTCTCGGGGTCAAGGCCG
>JAUCDU010000107.1:0-8201 GCA_034674825.1 Giesbergeria sp. | reverse complement strand
CGGTCTTGCAGTCCACGTTGTGCCCGTCGGCGCCATCGACCAGGCGGATGCTCTTTATCTTGGTGCCCTTCTTCAGCGTGGAAGACGATCCCTTGACCTTCAGGTCCTTTATCAGAAGCACGGCGTCGCCGTCCTGCAGCGGGTTGCCGTTGGCGTCCTTGACCGCGCCCGGCGCCATCCCGTTGTCCGCTACGTCGCCCGCTTCGCTGGCTGCCTGCTGCGGCCACTCGTGCGCGCAGTCGGGGCAAACGAACTGCGCACCGTCGGGGTAGGTGTTTTCCTGGCCGCACTGCGGGCAGGCGGGAACGTTGTTGTGGGGCATGGCTGTGGCCTCGTTGCTTTTCAAAAATGGGGGTTTATGGAGCCGGTGCGCTGCGGCGCTCCACGGTAAACGGCGGCAGGCCTTTGAGCAGGCGCTGGCCGTAGCTGGTGCGCGCGAGCCGCTTGTCGTAGCAATAGATGTGCGCCTGGTCTTCCTCACTGCGAATCGCGCGGCCGGCCCACTGCGCCAGACGCAGCGCAGTGGCCGGCACCACCAGCTCGCTGAACGGGTCGCGCCCGCTGCTGCGCAGCCACTCGGCGCGCGCTTCGGCCACCGGGTCGTCGGGCGGAGCGAAGGGCAGCTTGGGGATGAAAACCGATTCGCACAGCGCGCCAGGCAAATCCAGCCCTTCGCCAAACGACTGCATGCCGAAGATGATGGAGGGCCCGCCCGCCGCCACACGTTCGCGGTGCTGCGCCAGCAGTTGTGGCCGCGGCAGCTGGTTTTGCACCAGCACGCGCTCGCGCATGTCGGTCGCCAGCGCGTCCACCGCGCGGCGCATCTGCTCGCGCGAGGTGAACAGCACCAGCGCGCCGGCGCGTACGCGCGTCAGGTCTTCCAGCAGGGCATCGACCATTTCGCCATTGAAGGCGTCGGCGTTTTTCGGGTCGGCGTGGGTTTCGCTCAGCACCAGCGTGCCTTGCGCGGCGTAATCAAACGGGCTCGCCACTTCGAGCGTGGTGGCCGCCTCGTCGCCCCACAGGCCGGATTCGCGCAGAAAGAAGTCAAAGTTGCCGCAGCTGGTCAGCGTGGCCGAGGTCAGCACCGCGCCGCGTACCGCGCCCCACAGCTGCTGGCGCAGCGCATTGCCGGGCAGCACCGGGCTGGCGTGCGCGTGCAGCACCAGGAATTCGCCACCCAATTCGCCAATTTTTGCAAGCGTGAACCACTTGGCCGCCGGCACTGCCGCGCTGCCATCGGCGGGTGCCTGCTGCAGCAGCGCGGCGCATGCGTGCACCTCCTCCAGCCGTGGCGCGAGCATGCCGATTTGCGCGTACAGCGCGGCCAGGCGGCGGGCTTCGAGCGGCGTATCGCGCAGCGCAGCGCGCAGCGCCTTGGCGATGGCGCGCAGGCTCTCCAGAAACTCGCCGGCATGCGCGGCCACTTCCGCCAAGGGCGCGTGCAGCTGCGGCGCCAGCAGCCCGCGCGGCGGCCGGTGGCGGGTCGGCTGGGCCGCCTCGCCCGGGCGCCCCCAGCGGCGAACACCCGTGCCTGCAACTTCGCCGCGCAGCTCAGGGCCGTAAGCGTCCAGCACGAGGCGTTCCATGGCCTGCAGCGCCTGGCGCAGGCTGCTGGCCTGCGCGGGGATGTCGGCCACCTCCATCACTTCGAGCAGCGTGCCGACGCGCAGCGCGCGGCTGGCCAGCCGGTCGATCCAGGCCAGGCTGCTCAGGTCCATGCGGCAGGCGAATTGCTCCAGCGCGGTGGCGGGCAGGTGGTGCGCTTCGTCGAGCACCAGCAGGCAGTTGTCCAGCTCGGGCAGCACGCGCGCGCCCAGCGAAGCCAGCAGCAAATCGTGGTTCACGACGATGACGTGCGCGCCCACCAGCGCCTTGCGCGCCTCGAAATAGCTGCACTCGTTAAACACCGGGCAGTGCTTGCCGGTGCACGAGCTTGCCTCGGCCGCCACCGGCCGCCACAGCGCGGCGTCGCGCTGCTCGTGCAGGCTGTCGCGGTCGCCATCCCAGGCGCTGCAGGCGAGCGCATCGGCCATGCCCTTGTAGAGCCGCACGCGCGCTTCGCTCACCTGCGCGTTGGCGGGTTGTCCGTCGTCGGGGAACAGGTCCTCGTCGCCGTCCTCTTGCGCTGCATCGCCGGCGCCTGCCAGGCGTTCGAGCTTGAGCTTGCAGACATAGCGCCCGCGCCCCTTGGCGAGCGCAAAGCGAAACGGTTCGGGCATCTGCGCCGCCAGCAGCGGCAAATCCTTGTTGACGAGCTGCTCCTGCAACGCCACCGTGGCGGTCGAGATCACCACGCGAGTGCCACGCGCCAACGCCAGCGCAATCGCCGGTGCGCAGTAGGCAAGCGACTTGCCGACGCCGGTGCCGGCCTGGATGACGGCAATCGCGCGCTGGGGCGCCGCGCCGTCTTCCACCTTGCCCAGCTGGGCCTTGGAAAAAGTTTGGGCGACACATTCGGCCATGCCGCGCTGCCCGCTGCGCACGCGCAGACCGCTTGCCGCCTGCACCACGGTGTCGAAGGCTTGCAGCGCTTTGGCGGACCATTCTTCGGAAGACATAGGGGCGTGAGTGTGGCATGTTCTGCAGGAGCGGCTGGATGTAAAGCCAGTGCTGCGGCGCAGGCTTCGCTTCCGGTGCCTCGCGCTGCCGGCCTACAGGGCGGCGTAGGCTACGCTTCTAGCATCGACCATTGACCAGGAGCCGCCATGAACGACATCGACACCTACAGCCAGGAACTCCCCGAAGAGCACCCGCAACCCAGCGTCAACACCAGGGTGCGGGAGGAGCAGACGGAGCAACCGTCTGAGCGCGCAAGCGGCGATGCCGCCGATTCGTCGTCGCCGCGTCTGCCGCACGAGCGCGATCAGTCCATCGGCATGACCGATGGCAACCCCAGCACCCTGGTCCAGCAGGCGTTCCGCGACGTCAAGCGCGGCCTGGTGGATACCGACGCCGGACGCGAGGCGCACAACGTCGGCAAGCCGGTGCTGCCGCCCGAACCCGGCGCGCCGGGAGAGCCGGGGCCGGTGGATCCGGACAAGAAGTGACAGGATTGGAGGCCAAGTGAACTATGAAAAATGTAGCGGCCTGGCCAATAGCAATGCGCGTTAGAGGCAAATTTAATTCAAATTGCTAGCGCAGGGTCGCCTTCAGGCTGATTTCCGGCACCGATGCCAGCGCCTTTGACAGTGGGCAATGCACCTTGGCGCCGTCAGCCAGTTTCTGGAACGTGGCTTGGTCCAAGCCCGGTACCTTGGCGTCAAGCACCAGGGCGATGCGGTCGATCAGAAAGCCATCACCTTGCTTGACCAGGCGCACGCTCGCCTTCGTATCCAGGCTCTCGACCTTGAAGCCAGCATCGGCGGCGGAAAACGAGAACGCCATCGAAAAGCACGCGGCGTGCGCGGCCGCCAGAATCTCTTCCGGGTTGGTGCCCGAGCGGTCGTCGCCGAAGCGGCTGCCAAAGCCGTAGGGGTGTTTTTTTAGCGCGCCGGTTTCGGTGCTGATCTGGCCTTGGCCCTCTTTCCCGGCACCTTCCCAGTGCACGCTGGCGGTTTTTTCGGTCATGGTGTGCTCCTATGCGATTGAAAAGAACCATCTGAGCACGCTAGCGCCGCCCGACAAGTCAGACAGCACCGATCAATCGTCTGCGTCGCCCAAAGTCTTGATGGCGGCGCCCAATGCTGTGGCCGCGCCTTCGTAGCCCTTCCATGGGGCGTTCCCCAAACGCAGGCGCTCCTCGACATTTCCGATAGTCCAATGGGCCCCGCCGGTGAGCGCCGGCAGCTCCGACCACGCCACCGGCACCGACACGCCCAGCCCCGGCCGAGCCCGCGCCGACCACGCGGCGACCGTGGTCGCACCGCGGCCATTGCGCAGGTAGTCGACGAAGATCTTGCCGACGCGGTTGCGCGGCCCGCTCTTGGCGACAAAACGTTGCGGAATGGTGCGTGCAAGGTGCTGCACCACCGCCTGTGAAAACGCCTTGCTGCTGTCCCAGTCGCGCAGGCGCTTGAGCGGCACGACGACGTGCAGCCCTTTGCCGCCGCTGGTCTTGAGGAACGCCGGCAAATCGAGTTCCCTGAGCAGTACGCGCACCAGTTCCGCCGCTTCCTGCACCTGCGCCCAGGCAACGCCTTCGCCCGGGTCGAGGTCGAAGGTGATGCGGTCGGGCCGCTCGATGCGGTCGGCACGGGCGTTCCAGGTGTGGAACTCGATCACGTTCATCTGCGCCGCTGAGAGCAGGCCTTCTGCCGTTCGAATTTCCAGCAGGCGCCCGTGTCCAGGGTCGAGTTTGGGATCGAGCGCCTCGATGCCGGGCAAGCGCTCGGCATCACCGTGCTTTTGGAAGAAGGTTTCCTTGCCCACGCCCTCCGGCGCGCGCACCAGTGCGACCGGCCGGCCGGCGAGGTGCTCCATCATCAATGGCGCTACGGTGGCGTAGTAGCGCACCAGATCGATTTTGGTAGTGCCGCTCGCGCGGTCAATGACGCGCTCGCCATTGCTGATGCGCAGGCCGGCGGGCAGTTCGATATCGGAGGTGGTTGGCATGTGCTTCTTTCTGCTGCCGGCCCGGGCATGCGCCTTGGCTTTGGGCGGCGGCGTTGCTTGCTCGCGCACGATGGCGGTTGCCGGCTTGTCGGTGCGCAGGCCCTTGAAGACGGAATGGCGGATGTGGCCATCCTGGGTCCATTCCGCAAACGCGACTTCGGCCACCAGCTTGGGGGCGAGCCAATGGGCCCTTGCAGCGCCTGCAGGTGCCTTGGCAAAAGGACTGCGCTCCTGCGCGAGCGGCTCGAGCTGCGCGCGCAAGCGCTTGAGCGCAGCATCGGTAAACCCCGTGCCGACCTTGCCGGCGTACTGCAGTGCTCCCTTTTGGTCGTAGACGCCCAGCAGCAGCGCGCCCAAACCCGTGCGCCCGCCTTGCGGCTCGGTGAAACCGCCGACGACGAATTCCTGCCTTTGGCTGCATTTGAGTTTGATCCAGTCGCTGCTGCGGCCGCTGCGGTAAGGCGCGTCCGCGCGTTTGCCGATGACGCCCTCGAAGCCGATCCTGCAGGCGGAAGCGACAAGGTCTGCCGCGCGCGCTTCAAAGGCAGCGCTAAAGCGCAGTACCTCGCCGTCCGCGTTCTGCAACAGCGCCTCGAGCGCCGCGCGGCGCTCGCTCAAGGGCACTTCGCGCAGGTCGCGCCCGGCATGCACCGGCAGATCGAACAAGGTGTAGACGAGTTCGGTGGTGGCGGCGCGGTCGAAGGCGTTTTGCAAACGCTGGAAATCGGGGGCGCCGCTGTCACCGGCGGCGGTGAGTTCCCCATCAAGCCAGGTTGAGCGCAATCCAAGCGCCTTGACGGCGTCGGAAACGCTGGCGAGCTTGTCGGTCCAGTCGTTGCCATTCCTCGTGAACAGCCGCACGGCGCCGCGCGCGTCGATCCGGGCCAGCAGGCGGTAGCCGTCAAACTTGAGCTCATAGCACCAGCCGCTGTCGTCGGCTGGCGGCGCGCTGGCGAGCGTCGCCAGTTGGGGCGCAAGCGATGTGGGCAGCGTCTTGAGCTTGGTGCCAAGCGTCGGGGCTTTGGCTGCGGGCTTCTTGCTGGGGGCTTTGCCCGGCTTTTTGGCCGGCGCAGCGCCGGTCGCAACACCGACATTGACGCTGTCGGGCAGCGCCTCGGTCACGTCGTATGCCTCGGCGGGGCGTGCTTCGCTGTCGCGCTCTTTGATCAGCAGCCAGGCCGGATTCTTTGGGTCAAAGCGCTTGCCACCCATGCGCACCAGCGCCCATGTGCCGCGCAATTTTTCGCCTTGGAGCGTGAACTTGAGATGCCCCTCACGCAGGCCGGCGACCGGGTCGCCTTGCGGAACCCAGTGCCCACGCTCCCACAGCACCACCCGACCAGCGCCGTACTGGCCGGGCGGAATCTGCCCTTCGAAGCTGTTGTAGCTGATGGGGTGGTCCTCCACCTGCACCGCCATGCGCTTGTCGCGCGGATCCAGGCTCGGGCCTTTGGGCACGGCCCAGCTTTTCATCGTGCCTTCGCATTCCAGCCGCAGGTCGTAGTGCAGGCGGGTTGCCCAATGTTTGTGAATGACAAAGCGCAATTCGCCGCTGGCGGCTTCCACCGTGCCCTCGGGCTCGGGAGTGCGCGTGAAGTTGCGCTTCTGGCGGTAGCGCGTGAGCGCGTCTTCGGGCGGCGGGTGCTTGGCCATGGAGCGAACAGGCAATCAGGCAACTTTGCGCTTGGATGTTGCGGCGCTTGCGCTCTTCTTGGCAGCGGGCTTGGCCTTGGCGCTGGCCTTTTTTGCCGGCGTCTTTTTGGCGGGCGCTTTGCTGGCCTTGGCTTTGGACGCGCCCGATTTGCCCGCGCCTTTGCTCCCCAGGCTGCGCTGTAGCAAGGCCGTGAGGTCAATCACCTCGGCGCTTTCGGGCGCGGCCTCTTCGGGTTGCAGCACGGTTTCGGTATCGCCCGCATCGCGCTTGGTTTCCACCAGCGCCATCACCTGCTCGCGGAACTCGTCTTTGAAGTCATCGGGGTTCCACTTGCCGCTCATTTCCTCGACCAGTTGCGCGGCCATCTTGCGCTCGGCGGCGCTGAGCTTCTGGCTGCCAGCCGAGGGCAGCTGCAGGTCCGCGACGGGTTTGACTTCGTCGCCCCAGCGAAGCAGGTTCAGCACCAGCGCGGGGCCGCAGGGCATGACCGCAGCCAGGTGTTGTTTCGTCTGGATGACCACCGTGGCCAGCCCGACTTTGCCGCTGGCGTGCAGCGTCTCCCTCAACAGCGCATAGACCTTGGCGCCCTTGTTGATGGGGGTCAGGTAGTACGGGCGTTCGAGATAGGAGAACGGGATCTCGTCTGCTTCCACGAAGCGCTCGATCTCAATTGTCTGCGTGGTCTTGGGGAACGCCGCCTCAATTTCTTCCTTTGACAGCACGACATATTCGCCGTCGCCGGTCTGCACGCCTTTGACAATGTTCTCGCGCGAGATTTCCTTGCCGGTGCGCTTGTTCACACGCTTGTAGCCCACCGGATCCATGGTGCGCTTGTCCAGCCAGTCGAAGTCAATGCCTTGCTCGCTGGTGGCAGTGTGCAGGCCCACCGGAATGTGCACCAGCCCGAAGGAGATCGTTCCCTTCCATAAAACGCGCGTTGCCATGCTTCACCTCCGTTCCGCTTTCGCCACAGAACTCACAATGGCATCGCGCGTTTGCCCTGCGCGTAGGAGCGCGGCGGTTGCACCTGTCGGGAATACTCTGCGCGCCGTGACGACAGGCGTATGGGGTCAAGGCCGACACGGGCGCTCGCCGCTTTGCCAAATCATGGGGTACAGCGATGCAGTCCAGCGCGCTTCAGGAGCCCCTCATGAACCCATCCGATTCAAAAAATCCGCCAGCTGGCCAACGCGAAGCGGCCACTACGCACCCGCTTACCGGTGGCGAGCAACCCACCACCAACCGCGCCAATGAGCCCCACGCCGGCGATCACATGGCGCAATACGGCATGCGGTCGACACAAGCTGTTGGCGGGGCTGAGTCCGCAAATGACGCACCGCAGGAAATAAATGGAGTGGAGGCGTTTGACGACGAGTACAGCGCTCGCGAGGCGCGCGACCGCCGCGCGCGCACCCTTCCGACCGGCGCAGACGACCCGTCGGACGCCCTTGGCACACACCGTCCGAAGCGCCGCGAATAAACGCAGACGCGGCGCGTTTTCGCGGGCTTGGTACACTTGTTGTTGCAGGAGAGCGCACGCCGGGCCCACCCAAGGCGTGCCACCGAAGGCGCAAACTCCCATGAACGCTCAGGTCCCGTACTGCAATCCGAGGAACGCATATACGTTCCAAACGCCGTCTGGAGAGACGTCACCCGCGTGACGCACCGAAGGAGCAAGGCCGCATTCGCACAGTGCGGCTGAATCTCTCAGGTACCGAGGACAGAGGGAGCGGCACGCAACCAATGCTTTGTTGGTTGCGCGTTTCGTTCTCCTGGAGTTCTCCACCATGCGAGTCATCGTATTGGGCGCCGGCCTGCTCGGCGTCACCTCAGCCTATTACCTGCGCCAGCAAGGCCACGACGTCACCGTCATCGACCGGCAAGGCACGCCCGGCGCTGAGACCAGCTTTGCCAACGGCGGGCAGGTGTCCGTCAGCCACGCCGAACCCTGGGCCAACCCTGGCGCGCCGCTCAAGCTGCTGCAGTGGCTGGG
>JAUCDU010000106.1:0-8209 GCA_034674825.1 Giesbergeria sp. | reverse complement strand
CCGCAAGGGTGTGGTGCGCGTGATCTGCACGGACCTGCGTCACAAGCAGCGCCAGGGTTGAACAGGAAAGCACAAGAGGACGCACATGGCACGTATCGCTGGCATTAACATTCCGCCGCATCAGCATGCTGAGATTGGCTTGACCGCCATCTTTGGTATTGGTCGCACCCGCGCACGCAAGATCTGTGAAGCTTGCGAAATCGCTTACTCCAAGAAGATCAAAGATCTGACGGATGGCGATCTCGAGAAGATTCGCGATCAGATCGCTCAGTTCACCATTGAAGGTGACCTGCGCCGTGAAACTACGATGAACATCAAGCGTTTGATGGACATCGGCTGCTACCGTGGCTTTCGCCACCGCCGCGGTCTGCCGATGCGCGGCCAGCGCACGCGCACGAATGCACGTACCCGCAAGGGTCCACGCAAGGGTGCCGCAGCCCTGAAGAAATAAAGAGATTGAAAGATCAATATGGCCAAGTCTCCTGCCAATAACGCAGCACAGCGCGTCCGCAAGAAAGTTCGCAAGAACGTTTCCGACGGTATCGCGCATGTGCACGCGTCGTTTAACAACACCATCATCACCATCACCGACCGTCAAGGCAACGCCTTGTCCTGGGCTTCGTCGGGTGGCCAGGGTTTCAAGGGTTCGCGCAAGTCAACCCCTTTCGCAGCGCAGGTTGCCTCCGAGACCGCGGGTCGCGCGGCGATCGAGCAAGGCATCAAGAACCTTGATGTCGAAATCAAGGGTCCCGGTCCAGGCCGTGAATCCTCGGTGCGTGCGCTTGGCGCACTCGGTATTCGCATCACTTCCATCTCGGATGTGACGCCAGTGCCGCACAACGGCTGCCGCCCACAAAAGCGCCGCCGTATTTAATTACCAACATCGAAGCCCACCGCCGCCTGCGAACGCTCACGCGACCCAGGCGGCTCCCGCAATTCATTGCGGCAGCTGATACACAAGGACATTCAAGTGGCACGTTACCTCGGCCCCAAGGCCAAACTCTCCCGCCGCGAAGGCACCGATCTGTTCCTCAAGAGCGCTCGCCGCTCGATTGCGGACAAGTCCAAGTTTGATTCCAAGCCCGGCCAACATGGCCGCACCTCGGGTCAGCGCACCTCCGACTACGGTCTGCAGCTGCGCGAGAAGCAGAAAGTCAAGCGCATGTACGGCGTGCTGGAGAAGCAGTTCCGTCGCTACTTCGAAGCCGCCGAGCGCAAGAAGGGCAATACCGGGGCCAACCTGTTGTCGCTGCTCGAGTGCCGCCTGGACAACGTTGTCTACCGCATGGGCTTTGGCTCCACGCGCGCTGAGTCGCGCCAGATGGTGTCGCACAAGGCGATCACCGTGAATGGCCAGTCGGTGAACATTCCTTCGTATCTCGTCAAGACGGGTGACGTGGTTGCCGTGCGCGAGAAGTCCAAGAAGCAGATCCGCGTTGTCGAGGCCTTGCAATTGGCCGCTCAAGTCGGTATGCCAGCCTGGGTGGACGTCAATGCCGACAAGGCAGAAGGCGTTTTCAAGAAGGTGCCTGATCGCGACGAATTCGGTGCAGATATCAACGAATCGCTGATCGTCGAGTTGTACTCGCGTTAAGCACGACCCATCGTTGTTGAATTTATCGTTCCCGTATAGCGAGGCATCGCTGGCGGGCGCTTCACCAGCCTTACCGGTGTAACGAGCTGGGGGTATTGAGAGGAAGTCTGCATGCAAACAAATTTGCTGAAGCCTAAGACCATCAACGTTGAACAACTTGGCCACAACCGTGCCAAGGTGACGCTTGAGCCATTTGAGCGTGGCTATGGTCACACGCTGGGTAACGCTTTGCGCCGGGTACTGCTGTCCTCCATGGTGGGCTACGCGGTCACCGAAGTCACCATCGCAGGTGTGCTGCACGAGTACTCGTCGGTCGACGGCGTGCAGGAAGACGTCGTCAACCTGTTGCTGAACCTCAAAGGCGTTGTGTTCAAGTTGCACAACCGCGACGAAGTCACCCTGAGCCTGCGCAAGGACGCCGAAGGCGTGGTGACGGCGAGCGACATCCAGACGCCGCACGATGTAGAAATCGTCAACCCCGATCACGTGATCGCGCATTTGTCGCAAGGCGGCAAGCTCGACATGCAGATCAAGGTGGAAAAAGGCCGTGGCTACGTGCCGGGCAACCAGCGCCGCTTTGGCGACGAAGCAACCAAGTCAATTGGTCGTATCGTCCTTGATGCTTCGTTTTCCCCGATCAAGCGCGTCAGCTACACCGTCGAGAGCGCCCGTGTTGAGCAGCGCACCGACCTGGACAAGTTGGTGGTTGAAATCGAAACCAACGGCGCGGTGTCGGCAGAAGACGCAGTGCGCGCTTCTGCCCGTATCCTGGTTGAGCAGATCGCAGTTTTCGCTCAGCTCGATGGGCCCGAGATGGAGGCCATCAACTCTCCATCGGGCGCCCGCAGCAATGCAAGCTTCGATCCGATCTTGCTGCGTCCTGTGGATGAGCTCGAGTTGACGGTGCGCTCTGCCAACTGTTTGAAGGCAGAGAACATCTACTACATCGGTGATCTGATCCAGCGCACCGAAAACGAGCTTCTCAAGACGCCGAACCTGGGTCGCAAGTCGCTCAACGAGATCAAGGAAGTGCTCGCTTCGCGCGGGCTGACCTTGGGGATGAAGCTTGAAAACTGGCCGCCAGCTGGCCTGGACAAGCGGTAACGTTATAATTTCGCGCCCTGTCAAAGGGACGTGCCCGGGCAGTACCTGATACGGCTGCCCGTTTAAAAATACATCAAGGATAAGCACCATGCGCCACGGACACGGCCTTCGCAAACTCAACCGCACCAGCTCGCACCGCCTCGCGATGCTGCGCAACATGATGAACTCGCTCATCGAGCACGAGGCCATCAAGACCACGCTGCCCAAGTCGAAAGAACTGCGCCGCGTCATTGAGCCCATGATCACGCTCGCCAAGGTCGACACGGTTGCCAACCGCCGCCTGGCGTTTGACCGCCTGCGCGATCGCGACAGCGTCACCAAGCTCTTCACCGTTCTGGGCCCGCGCTTCAATGCACGTCCAGGCGGCTACACGCGCATCCTGAAAATGGGTTACCGCGTTGGCGACAACGCCCCTATGGCTTTTGTCGAACTGGTCGAGCGCAGCGAAGAAGTTGCAGCGGATTCGGCAGACAGCGAAAAGTAAGCTATAATTGCTCTCTTACCGCGCGATGGAGCAGTCTGGTAGCTCGTTGGGCTCATAACCCAAAGGTCGGAGGTTCAAATCCTTCTCGCGCAACCACTTTGAAAACGCCCACTGAAGTGGGCGTTTTGCATATCCGGCCGCCGCGCGCGTTGGGCAGGGTCGGCCTCGGCTCTTCGCGCTCGCTCATCGGTCAGAATCGGCGCTCCATGCCCGACACCGCCTTGGCCGCCGCTTCCCACCTCACCCCCGGTCTGATCACCCTGCACGGCAACCGCGCCGAGTGGCTGGCCGATGCGGTGCTTGATTGGCTGGCGCTGCGTCCGCTGGCGCCGCTGGAATCTGAAATCGTGCTGGTGCAAAGCAACGGCGTGGCGGAGTGGTTCAAGATGGCGCTGGCACAGCGAAGCGGCGTCTGCGCCGCCGCCCAAGTGGAGCTGCCCGCGCGCTTTCTGTGGCGCAGCTACCGGCAGATCCTCGGGCCAGCCAGCGTGCCGCCGCGCTCTGTGGTCGACAAGGCTGCGCTGACTTGGCGCTTGCTGCAGTTGCTGCCACAGTTGGTGGCGCAGTCCGGCTTTGGGCCGGTCGCCGGTTTTCTGCAGGGCAGCGAGCCCGACCGCTTGTGGCAACTGGCAGGGCGGCTGGCCGACTTGTTTGACCAGTACCAGGTCTATCGGGCCGACTGGCTGGGCGACTGGGCCGATGGCCGCGACCGGCTTGTTGGACCCATGGGCGCCCCAACTTCATTGCCCGATGAGCAAGTTTGGCAAGCACTTCTCTGGCGCGCGGTGCTCAGCAGCATCGGCGAAGCGGACCGCGCCGCCATCCGGCCTGAGATCCACCGGCGCGCGCTGGCGGCACTGCAAACGGGTCAAGCGCCGGCAGCGCCGCTACCGCGCCGCGTCGTGCTGTTCGGTATGACGCACATGCCGCTGCCGGTGCTGGAACTGGTGGCTGAGCTGGCGCGCTACAGCCAGGTGCTGGTAGCGGTGCCCAACCCCTGTCGCTTCCACTGGGCCGACGCAGTCGATGGGCGTGAACTGCTGGCGCGCGCGCGGCGCTACCAGCCGCTGCGGCGTGGGCTGGACCTGGCCAGTCTGCCGCCCGAGCAACTGCACGCGCACGCCCACCCCTTGCTGGCAGCCTGGGGCCGGCAGGGGCGGGACTTTGTGCGCCAGCTCGATGCGTTTGACGACGCCGCCGCAGCGCGGCAACAAGCGCCGGCGCCACGCGTCGAGCTGTTTGGCGAAGCGGAGGCGGCGGACGCCCCCTGGCTGCAGCAGGTGCAAAACCGCATTCGCGATTTGGTACCGCTGGCGGAGCACGACCGCAAACTACTTGCGCCGGGCGACCGCTCCATCGTCTTTCACAGCGCCCACAGCGCGCTGCGCGAGGTCGAGGTGCTGCACGACCAATTGCTGCACCTGCTCGCGCAGCCGCCCGGCGGCGCGCCGCTTGCGCCGCGCGACATCGTCGTCATGGTGCCCGACATCGAGCGCTTTGCGCCTGCGGTGCGCGCGGTGTTTGGCCAACTGCCGCGCAGCGACGCCCGCTTTATCCCCTGGGGCATTGCCGACCTGAGCGCACGCGCCAGCCACCCGCTGGTTGGCGCACTCGACTGGCTTCTGCGTGCGCCGGCACAGCGCTTTGCCTGGAGCGAACTGCGCGACCTGCTGGATGTACCGGCGATCGCGGCGCGCTTTGGCCTGGTCGAGGACGATGTGGCGCAGCTCACGCAGTGGATGGCGGGCGCGGGCATCCGCTGGGGGCTCGACGCAGAGCAGCGCGCAGGCTTGGGGCTGGAGGCTTGTGGGGCGCAGAACACGGCGCTCGCCGGCCTTGAACGCATGCTGTTGGGCTACGCCGCCGGCAGCGCCAGTTTCGACGGCATTGAGGCCTGGGACGAGGTCGGCGGGCTGGCGGCCGAATTGGCGGGCGCGCTGGCGGCGCTGGTTGCGCGCCTGCAGCACTGGACCGCCATGGCCGAAACGCCCGCCGCGCCGACGGTTTGGGCCGAGCGCTTTCGCGCGCTGCTGAGCAATTTCGTCGCTCCGCTGGACGACGCCGACAAGAGCGTGCTGCAGGCGCTGGGCGCCGCGCTTGGCGACTGGTTGGCCGCATGTGAAGCCGGCGACTTTGCCGAGCCGATCGCCCTCGACATCGCCCGCGCCGCCTGGATGCACGCGCTGGACGAGCCCCAGTTGGCGCAGCGCTTTCGCGCCGGGGGTGTCACCTTCTGCACGCTGCTGCCGCTGCGTGCCATTCCGTTTGAAGTGGTGTGCCTGCTCGGCATGAACGATGGCGACTACCCGCGCCGCAGCCCGCGCAGCGACTTTGACCTGATGGCGCTGCCGGGCATGGCGCGCCCCGGCGACCGCTCGCGCCAAAGCGACGACCGCCAGCTCATGCTTGAAGCGCTGCTCTCGGCGCGCCGCGTGCTGCACGTGAGCTGGACTGGCCGCAGCGTGCGCGACAACAGCGAGCAGCCGCCTTCGGTGCTGGTGTCGCAGTTGCGCGATTACCTGGCCGCCGGCTGGGGCGATGCTGCTGTGCAGGAGCGCACTACCAGCCACCCGCTGCAAGCCTTCAGCCGCCAGTACTTCGAGGGCGACGCGCGCTGGTTCACCTACGCGCGCGAATGGCGTGCAGTGCACGACGCTGCCGAGCCGGTGGAGATTTCCCCAACCGCTGCGCACGCGCAAGCCACAGCGCCGCGCAGCGCTACGCTGGCCCAGCTCGGCGCCTTTCTGCGCCACCCTGCGCGCGCCTTCCTGCGCGAGCGGCTGGCGGTGGTGCTTGAAGCCCCTGAAGAAGCGGCTGCCGACGACGAAAGCTTCCTGCTCGCTGGCCTCGACAAATACCAGCTGGCCGACGAAGCCCTGGCCACGCTGGACGCCCGCACCGCCGCGGGGGAGGTGGCGCCGCTGCCGGACATGCTCGCCGAGGCACTGGCGGCCCAGCGCCGCGCCGGCCGCTTGCCCATGGCCGGCCTCGGGGCGCGCGCCGAGCAGGCCTTGTTCGACGAATTGCTGCCGCTGGCCCAGGCCTGGCAGCAGCAGTGCGCGCAATACAGCCTGCCAGCGCCGCGCTTGCGGGTCGACTGGGAATTGACAAATGCTTCTGAACTGATAGCTACTGGCGCTTATGGAATGGGCGCTGGAGGCCAATTTGAGCAATATTTTCCGCCCTCCAAGCTCGAAGACTGGATAGAGCCGCTGCGCAGCGACGCCGCTGGCCGGGTGGCCTTGCTCACGCGCACCGTCTCGCGCGTGCTCACTGGCAACGCGCGCGCGCCGCAGGTGCGGCCCGAGAAGCTGCTGATCGCCTGGCTGCGCGCGCTGGCGGCAGCGGCCTGCGGCGCCCAGGTGCACGGCGTGCTGGTGGCGAGCGACGCATTGCTGCGCTGGGCGCCGATGGAGCAGGCCGCGGCGCAGCAGACGCTGGCGCAGGTGCTGGCGCTGTGGCAGCAGCAGGCGCTGGCCCCACAGCCTTTGCCGCTGCCGCTGGCCACGTCGCTTGCCGTCGTGACGGGCCGGTCGGCCCAGGCCGCGTACGAAGGCGGCGGCTCGGCCCAGGGCGCGCCGGGCGAGGTGCAGCAGCCCGAGTGGGCGCGCTTCTATCCCGACTTTGAGGCCCTCTGTGCCGATGGGCGTTTTGAAGCGCTGGCGCTCAAGCTTTATGCGCCGCTGGCAGCGTGGGCGGCCGAGGCGCTGGATATCTCGCCGCACGCGTCAGCGCCGCCGGACGCAGCCGCAAGTGACGGGAGCGCAGCCCAGCCATGACCGGCCTCATCCCCATTCCCGGCCCCGCACAGGCCCCTGCGGCACTTGAACCGCTGCACTTTCCCCTGCGCGGCAGCCGCCTCATCGAGGCCAGCGCCGGCACCGGCAAGACCTGGACCATCGCCGCGCTCTACCTGCGGCTGGTGCTGGGACACGGCGGCGACCATGGTTTTTCCCGGCCCCTGGGCCCGGGGGAGATTCTGGTGATGACCTTCACCCGCGCCGCGACGCGCGAGCTGTCCGACCGCGTCCGCCAGTGCCTGACCGAGGCCGCGCGGGTGCTGCGCGGCGAGGCCGAGCCGCTGCCGGGCGACGGTTACCTGGCCGCGCTGCGCGATGCCTATGCCCCCGGCGCGCTACGCGAGCAGGCCGCTTGGCGTCTGGCTGCTGCGGCCGAAGGCATGGACGACGCGGCGGTGCAAACCATTGACGCCTGGTGCCAGCGCATGCTGCGTGAGCACGCCTTTGACAGCGGCTCGCTGTTCGACGAAGAACTGGGCGCCGACGAATCGGCCCTGCGCGCGCAAGCGGCGCGCGACTACTGGCGCCAGCAGGTCTATCCGCTCGCACCCGAACTGCTGGAGCGCGTGCTCGCGGTCTGGCCGGGTGTGGCGGCGCTGACGGATGACGCGCGCGCGCTTGAAAACCTCGAACTCGCGCCCGGCGCGGGCGACGGCGACATCGCCACCTGTCTGGCCAGCGCCGATGCGCGCTGCACCGCCCAGCTCGCGGCCCTGAAGGCGGGCTGGCCTGAGCGCGCCGAAGCCTTGGCGCAGTGGGTCGAGCGCGAACTGGCCGAGCGCAAGCCGGCCTGGGAGTCGCGCAAGCTTGGCTCTGTGCCGGCGTGGCTGCGCAAGTTGGGCGACTGGGCCGCCGCCGATGGCGTGGATGTGCTGGTGCTCACCGACACCGCCACCGAGCGCCTGCGCCCCGAGGCTTTGCTGGCGCTGCGCAAGGCCGATGCGCCACCTTGCGAGATTCTACACGACTTCGCCGCCATTCCCGAGCTGCTGGCCGCGCAGCAAGCCCTGCCCAGCCCCGCCATGGCGCTGCGCGCGCACGCGGCGGCGCAGATCGCCCAGCGCATGGCGCACCTCAAGCGGAAGAGCGCCAGCTTTGGTTTCCACGACATGCTGGTGCGGCTGGACCGGGCGCTCGCCGGGCCGCGCGGCGAGGCCCTGCGCGCGCGCATTCTGGCGCAGCATCCGGTGGCGCTGATCGACGAATTCCAAGACACCTCGCCGCTGC
>JAUCDU010000105.1:0-8229 GCA_034674825.1 Giesbergeria sp. | reverse complement strand
GCATCCAGGCCTTCGAGCCCATCCTGATAGAAGGCAAGGCCATCCAGCTGCACCCTCTCGTCTGCGCGGCTTTCAACGCCGACTTTGACGGTGACCAGATGGCTGTGCACATTCCGCTGTCGGTAGAAGCACAAATGGAAGCGCGCACGCTGATGCTGGCCTCCAACAACGTGCTGTTCCCGGCTTCGGGCGAGCCCTCCATCGTGCCGTCGCAAGACGTGGTGCTGGGCTTGTACTACGCCACGCGCGAGCGCATCAACGGCAAGGGCGAAGGCCTCATCTTTGCTGATGTGGGCGAAGTGCAGCGCGCGCTGGACGCTGGCGAAGTGGAGCTCACGTCCAAAGTGAACGTGCGCATGACCGAGTGGACGAAAGACAAGACCACGGGTGAATTCGAGTCGTCCGTCAGCATCGTGGAAACCACGGTGGGTCGCGCCCTGTTGTCTGAGATCTTGCCCAAGGGCTTGGCGTTCTCGAACCTTAACAAGGCGCTCAAGAAAAAGGAAATCTCCAAGCTCATCAACGCCTCATTCCGCAAGTGCGGACTGAAGGAAACGGTTGTGTTTGCAGACAAGCTGCTGCAAAACGGTTTCCGCCTGGCGACCAAGGCCGGTATCTCGATTGCGATCGAAGACATGCTGGTGCCGCCGCAGAAGCAGGGCATCATTGAGTCCGCTGAAAAAGAGGTCAAGGAAATCGAGCAGCAGTACGTCTCGGGCCTGGTGACCTCAGGCGAGCGCTACAACAAGGTGGTGGACATCTGGGGCAAGGCCGGCGACGAAGTCTCCAAGGTCATGATGGCCCAGCTGGCCAAGCAGAAGACCACCGACCGCCATGGCAACGAGGTCGATCAGGAGTCGTTCAACTCCATCTACATGATGGCCGATTCGGGTGCGCGCGGTTCTGCGGCGCAGATTCGCCAGCTTGCCGGCATGCGCGGCCTGATGGCCAAGCCCGACGGCTCCATCATCGAGACCCCCATCACGGCCAACTTCCGTGAAGGCCTGAACGTGTTGCAGTACTTCATTTCCACCCACGGCGCGCGCAAGGGCCTGGCCGACACCGCGCTCAAGACCGCGAACTCGGGCTACCTCACGCGCCGTCTGGTGGATGTGACGCAGGACCTGGTGGTGACCGAAATTGACTGCGGCACGACGAACGGCGCCTTTATGCGCGCCATTGTCGAAGGCGGTGAAGTCATCGAGTCGCTGCGCGATCGCGTCCTCGGTCGTACCGTAGCGGAAGATGTGCTGCATCCGGAAACGCGCGCGGTGCTCGCTGCTGCCGGTCAGATGCTGGAAGAAGATCTGATTGAAGAGCTGGAGGCCGCAGGCGTTGACGAAGTCAAGGTGCGTACAGCGCTGACTTGCGAAACCCGTTTTGGCTTGTGCGCCAACTGTTATGGCCGCGACCTGGGCCGTGGCGGCCTGATCAACCTCGGTGAAGCCGTGGGTGTGATCGCTGCACAATCGATCGGCGAGCCGGGTACGCAGCTCACCATGCGCACCTTCCACATCGGTGGCGCTGCTTCGCGTGCGGCCATTGCTTCCAGTGTGGAGGCCAAGTCGAACGGCGTGATTGGCTTCAACGCCACCATGCGCTATGTGACCAACTCCAAGGGCGACCTGGTGGTGATTTCCCGCTCTGGCGAAATCACCATTCACGACGAGCACGGCCGTGAGCGCGAGCGCCACAAGGTGCCGTACGGTGCGACGCTCGCCGTCAAAGCCGATCAGCAGGTCAAGGCCGGGTTGATTCTGGCCAATTGGGATCCGCTGACGCGCCCGATCATTACCGAGTTTGCCGGTCAGGCAAGGTTCGAGAACATCGAGGAAGGCCTGACTGTGGCCAAACAGGTCGACGACGTTACGGGCCTGTCCACCCTGGTGGTGATCGACCCCAAGCGCCGTGGCTCGGCCAAGGTGGTCAAGCCACAGGTCAAGCTGATCGACGCTTCCGGCAACGAGGTGAAGATTCCGGGAACCGACCACTCGGTGACCATCGGTTTCCAGATCGGCTCGCTGATTCAGGTGCGCGATGGCATGGACGTGGGCCCTGGCGAAGTGCTGGCGCGCATTCCAATCGAAGGCCAGAAGACGCGCGACATCACGGGTGGTCTGCCACGCGTGGCCGAGCTGTTCGAAGCCCGCACGCCCAAGGACAAGGGTTCCCTGGCGGAAGCGACGGGTACGGTGTCCTTCGGCAAGGAAACCAAGGGCAAGATCCGGATGCAGATCACCGACCCCGAGGGCAAGGTGTGGGAAGAGCTGATCCCCAAGGAGAAGAACGTTCTGGTGCACGAAGGCCAGGTCGTGAACAAGGGCGAGTCCATCGTCGACGGTCCGGCAGACCCGCAGGACATCCTGCGCCTGCTGGGCATCGAAGAACTCTCTCGCTACATCGTCGATGAAGTGCAGGATGTGTACCGTCTGCAGGGCGTGAAGATCAACGACAAGCACATTGAAGTGATTGTTCGCCAGATGCTGCGCCGCGTCGTGGTCGAGAACCCGGGCGATTCGAGCTACATCGGTGGCGAACAGGTCGAGCGTTCCGAGATTCTCAACACCAATGAAGCGCTGCAGGCCGAGGGCAAGTTGCCAGCGACCTATACCAACCTGCTGCTGGGTATCACCAAGGCTTCCTTGTCCACCGATTCGTTCATCTCGGCAGCCTCGTTCCAGGAAACGACGCGCGTGCTGACCGAAGCGGCGATCATGGGCAAGCGCGACGAACTGCGTGGCCTGAAGGAAAACGTCATTGTGGGTCGCTTGATTCCTGCTGGCACCGGCATGGCCTACCATCAGGCTCGCAAGGTCAAGGACGCCATGGACGACGCTGAGCGACGCGCCATTGCCGAGGCGGAAGCTGAGGAAATGGCGGGCGCAACGGAGGCGGAATCGGTCGAAGCCGCAGGCGACGACGCGGCCGCAGCGGCCGACTAAGCCAGTGCCAGCAAACAGGGTCCAGTGCCCTGCTGCTGCGCCCCACATCCCGGCCTGACCTGCATGGACAGTCCGGGATTTTTTATGGCCGCTCGCTTGTCCACCTCGACGGCAACCATGACATCCATGGCCTGTCGGGCGGACAGAGCACACGACACGAGGCACTCGCAGATACCCCGATGAACACTTCCAGCCCTCCACGATCGGATCAGAGCGCTCCCAGGGGAGCTCGCTCGGCCGCGCTGTCAGCACTGCTCAAGCAAGCCGCGCGCGGTCTGCAACAGATACGGCGCGGGCGATCGGGCGCGGTCGCGCTTGACCAGGCCGATCCGGGCCTTCGCCCCGGCGCGCAGGCGCTGCTCTACCATGTGTTGCGGTACCTGGGGTTGGCGGAGGCACTGCGCAGCCAGCTCGCACCGCGGTCGCCCCCGCCTGCGGCGGACGCCTTGCTGTGCACGGCGCTGGCCCTGGCAGCGGCGCCCGACGAGATGCCGTACGACGCCTTCACACTGGTCAACCAAGCCGTGGAAGCCGCCAAGGCGGACCCGGCCACGCGCAAGCAGGCCGCCTTCCTCAATGCCTGTCTGCGCCGCTTTCTGCGCGAGCGCGAGGCTTTGTTGGCGGCCATCGCAAACGATCCCGTTGCCACATGGAATCACCAGCGCTGGTGGATTTCGCGCATGCAGAACGAATGGCCGCAAGACTGGCAGGGGGTGCTGGCGGCGACCAACGCGCAAGCCCCCAGGGTGCTCCGAATTAATGAGCAAAAAAGCACTCTAGCGCAATATCTGCAAGCGCTTGCAGCTATCAATATAGAAGCGTCCGAACGACCGCCCCATGCGATCGTCCTGGAACGCGCAGTACCGGTGCACGAACTGCCCGGGTTTGCGGACGGAGTCGTGTCTGTTCAGGATGCGTCGGCACAACTGGCCGCGCCTCTGCTGCTGGCAGGATTGGCAGGCGGGGCGCCGCTGCGCGTACTGGATGCCTGCGCGGCCCCCGGAGGAAAGACGGCCCATTTGCTCGAATATGCAGGGCCAGAGGCAGGCCTTGTGCTCACGGCGCTAGACGTGGACCCGGTGCGTTGTGAGCGCATTGCGCAGACCCTCTCGCGTATCGGGATGCAGGCGCAGGTGCTCGCATACGACGCCGCCAGACCGCAGGACTGGTGGCAGCAGCATTGCGCAGGTGAGCCGTTCGACGCCATCTTGCTGGATGCACCCTGCACCGCTTCGGGCATTGTGCGGCGCCACCCGGATGTACGCTGGCTGCGCCGCGAGTCCGACATCGCGCAGCTCGCCCAGGTTCAGGCACAGCTGCTCGCCGCGCTTTGGCCGTTGGTGAAACCGGGTGGTCGTCTGCTGTACTGCACCTGCTCCGTCTTTCATGCGGAAGGAGATGAGCAGATCCAAACGTTCCTTGCTCGCAACAGCGACGCCCTTCTGCGGCCGTCGCCAGGCCACATCCTGCCGGCGGCAGCAGACATCGTGGACGGCCTCCCCGACAATAGGCCTGGGGGGCACGATGGGTTCTACTTCGCGTTGTTACAGAAATCGGGAGGCTGACGCTTTGGTGCGACCGCGTCCCGCGCTGCGCGCGCTGGCTGCGCTGCTGTGGTGCGCCAGCGTGTTGCTGGCTTTCGCTTCGCATGCGCAGGGCGCACCGACGGTCACGCAAATGGGCGTGACCAGGAGTGTCGAGGGTTTGTTCCTGGACGTTTCCATGGACTTTGCCCTGCCTGCGCTGGTGCAAGAAGCACTTGAGCAGGGCATTGCGATGACGTTCGTGGCCGATGCGCAGGTCACGCGTGCGCGCTGGTACTGGGCGGACGAGCAGGTCTCTGACGTACAGCGTTTCATGCGTCTCAGTTATCAGCCGCTGACTCGCCGTTGGCGCCTGAGCGTCTCGTCCACGCCTTTCAGTAAATCGGGTCTGGGCGTTTCGGTGGGGCAAACCTACGATCAGTTGCCAGAGGTACTTGCGGCCATGCAGCGGATCGCGCGCTGGAACATTGCCGATGCGACGGTTCTGGATGCAGAGGCTTCGTACCGCGTGCAGTTTCATTTCCAGCTGGACATGACACAGCTGCCCCGGCCGCTGCAGATTGGCGCATTGGGTCGCTCGGGCTGGGCCTTGAGCCTCACTCGGACGGAGCGTGTGCCACCCTTGGGTACGCCATGAAGCCTCAAGCATCGGAGCCAGCACGTATGCCCCGTGCCCAGCCCTCCCGGGCAGTGCGCTGGGCCGTTGGGGTAGGCACGGCCATCACTGCGGCCATCGCCTTGGTGCTGTTGTTTTTGTTGACGCTTTCCACGAACAACAGGGCGCTGTACGAGCGCAATTACAACTGGCTGTTTGTCGTGAACGTGGTGGTGGCGGTCGCCTTCCTGGGCGTGCTCACCTGGATCGTCCTGCGGCTCGCACTCAGGCTGCGGCGCGGCAAATTTGGTAGCCGTCTGCTGGTGAAGCTCGCTGCCATCTTTGCCCTGGTTGCCGTGTTGCCGGGCGGACTGATTTACGTGGTGTCGTATCAGTTTGTCTCGCGTTCCATCGAGAGCTGGTTTGATGTGGAAGTGGAAGGCGCGCTCAACGCAGGCGTCAGCCTTGCGCGCGCGACGCTGGAAATGCAGGCAAGCGAATCGTCCGCGCGCGTGCGCACTGCCGCAGCGCAGCTCGTTCAGGTGTCTGACGCTGCTTCCGGCCTCGTGCTCGAGCGCATACGCGACCAGTTGGGCGCCAGCGATGCTGCGCTGTGGAGCGGCTCGGGTACGTTGCTCGCCACCGTGGGCCAGTCCCGCTTTCGATTGGACGCTGAGCGGCCGACTGCCCAGCAGCTTCGCATGGCGCGCCAGCAGGGCGCGTGGTCGCAGATTGAGGGTCTTGACGAACTGGGTGAGCGCACGACGCCAGAAGCGCTCAAGAAGATTCATGTAACAGCTCTGGCGGTCGTTCCCACGACTACCTTGGGTCTTTTCTCGGCAGAGCCTCGGTACCTGCACGTCACGCTTGCCCTGCCGGCGGTATTGCTAGGCAATGCAGTGGCGGTTCAGGAGGCCAACCGCGAATACCAGGAGCGCGCCTTGGCGCGAGGCGGCTTGCGGCGCATGTACATCGGCACACTTACGTTGAGCTTGTTTCTCGCGGTATTTGGTGCGGTGCTGCTTGCGGTGCTGCTTGGCAACCACCTCGCGCGACCACTGCTTGTCCTGGCCGAAGGTGTCCGCGAAGTGGCGCAAGGCAACCTCAGTCCCAAGGAAGAGCTTCAAAGCCGGGATGAGCTTGGAGGGCTGACGCGCTCCTTTGCCATGATGACCCAGCAGCTTGCCGATGCACGTGCCACCGTGCAAAGCAGCATGCTTGCGGTGAGTACGGCGCGCGAACGCCTGCAAACCATTCTGGACAACCTGACTTCCGGTGTGATCGTGTTGGATGCCGCCGGGCGCGTGCAATCCTTCAATCCTGGCGCGGAACGCATTTTGCGTATTCCGTTGCAGCCATTTCTGGGGCGATCGCTGGGAGACGAGCCAACGCTGGCGGACTTCTCGCGTGCCGTGCAAAACCAGTTTGAAAACTGGCATTCGGACCAAGACCAGAAGCGGCTTGCGCACTGGCAACAAACCTTCGAGCTGCATGCGTCACCGGCTGGCGCTCAGCAGCATGCCACCAGTCTGGTGGCCCGGGGTGCCGGCATGCCTGAGCAGGCGAGACTGCTCGTGTTCGAGGACATCACAGAAATCGTTTCTGCCCAGCGTGCCCAAGCCTGGGGAGAAGTCGCACGCAGACTGGCCCACGAAATCAAGAACCCATTGACGCCGATCCAGCTGTCTGCGGAGCGTCTTGAGATGAAGCTTTTGCCCAAGCTCGAAGCGCAAGACCAGGCCATGCTCGCGAAGTCGGTGAAAACCATCGTGGACCAGGTCGACGCGATGAAGCGTCTTGTCAACGAGTTCCGCGACTATGCGCGGCTTCCGTCGGCAGACCTCCAGCCCCTGGACCTCAACGCATTGGTGCGCGACGTGCTGCATCTGTATGAGCCGGGCGATGTGCGAGTGCCGGTGAATGCCACGCTTGACGCCAAGAGCCCACCTATCCTGGGCGACGCGCAGCAGCTGCGGCAAGTGCTGCACAATCTCGTGCAGAACGCACAGGACGCCACGGAGCTGATACCCAAGTCCGAACAGGCCACGCAGAGATGCGTACATTTGAGTACCAGCTTCAATGCGCAGACCGCCCGTGTGCAGTTGACGGTATGTGATCAAGGGCCCGGCTTTCCGTCTCATATTCTGCAGCGCGCCTTTGAACCCTACGTCACAACTAAGGCGCGCGGCACCGGTCTGGGTCTTGCCGTGGTGAAGAAGATTGCAGACGAACATGGCGCAGCAATCAAACTAAGCAACCTCGAAGAAGAGGGGCAGATATCCGGCGCGCAAGTATCGCTATCATTTGCGACTGTGCGGCGAGCAGCAACCTAAGCTCGCGGCACAGCAGAATCAAGGCAATTACCGCATGGCAAACTTATTGGTGGTCGACGACGAGCTGGGCATTCGGGATCTCCTCTCGGAGATTCTCAATGATGAGGGGCACAGCGTAGATCTGGCAGAAAACGCCACGCAGGCGCGCATCGCGCGCAATGCAAATAACTACGATCTGGTGCTGCTCGACATCTGGATGCCAGATACCGACGGTGTCTCGTTGCTCAAGGAATGGGCGGCAACGGGGTTGTTGACGATGCCGGTGATCATGATGAGTGGACACGCAACCATCGATACAGCCGTCGACGCAACGCGCATCGGCGCCTTCGCCTTTCTCGAGAAGCCCATCACTTTGCAGAAACTGCTCAAGGCGGTAGAGCAAGGCTTGGCTCGACACGCTGCGCGGTCGGCTCCGCCGCCTGTTGCGGCGCCACCGGCCGCTACTGTGGAATCCACATTGAGCGCAGACCTCGTTGTCCCGCAGTTTGCGGTCACGATGGAAGTCGACACCGGCCCCCACGCCCACCAGGGCTTTGATCTCGACCGGCCCTTGCGCGAGGCGCGAGACGGCTTTGAGAAAGCGTATTTCGAATTTCATCTTGCGCGCGAGGGAGGCTCCATGACGCGGGTTGCCGAGAAGACCGGACTTGAGCGCACACACCTCTACCGCAAGCTACGCCAACTGGGAGTGGATCTCGCACGCGGCAAGCGCAATTAGTTCCAACCCACAAAATATTGTTGGATTCGTGGCTATAATTTATGGCTCAGGCCCGGTAGCTCAGTCGGTAGAGCAGAGGATTGAAAATCCTTGTGTC
>JAUCDU010000104.1:0-8272 GCA_034674825.1 Giesbergeria sp. | reverse complement strand
CTTCGAACGTGGACATGCCGTAGAACGACAGCGACACGATCAGGAAGCGCAGGATCGGGTCGTCGCGCAGTTTGTGCCATGCACCAGACAACGTCATCACACCGTTGATCATGCCGCCCCAGCTGGGCGCAAGCAGGATGAGCGAGAACACCATGCCTACCGATTGTGTCCAGTCGGGCAAGGCGGTGTAGTGCAGGTGGTGCGGGCCCGCCCACATGTACGTGAAGATCAACGCCCAGAAGTGGACGATCGAGAGACGGTAGCTGTAAACCGGCCGGTTGGCCTGCTTGGGGATGAAGTAATACATCATCCCCAGAAAGCCAGCCGTGAGGAAGAAGCCCACGGCATTGTGGCCGTACCACCACTGCACCATGGCATCCTGCACGCCAGCGTAGGCCGAATAGCTCTTCATGAAGCTTACGGGGATGGCGGCGCTGTTCACAATGTGCAGCAAGGCAATCGCGAGAATGAAGGCACCGTAGAACCAGTTGGCAACGTAGATATGGCGCACCTTGCGAATGCCGATGGTGCCAAAAAACACAATGGCGTAGGCCACCCACACCAGCGCAATGAGGATGTCGATGGGCCACTCAAGCTCAGCGTATTCCTTGCCGCTGGTGTACCCCATGGGCAATGTGATGGCCGCAGCCACGATCACCAACTGCCATCCCCAAAAGGAAAACGCCGCCAAGGGCGCCGCGAAAAGTCGCACCTGGCAGGTTCGCTGCACCACGTAATAGCTGGTACCAATGAGCGCACTGCCGCCAAAAGCGAAGATCACCGCATTGGTGTGCAGGGGACGCAGTCGCCCATAGCTAAGCCATGAAATGCCGAAATTGAGTTCGGGCCATGCCAGCTGAGACGCAATAAGCACGCCGACCAGCATGCCAACCACGCCCCACACCACAGCCATGATGGAGAACTGCCGCACGGCGGTATCGTTGTAGTACCCGGCGTTTGCTGTTGTTGAAAGAGTCATCGATTACCTCTAAAAGACTGCGGAAGTATTAACCAGACCAAGAGTAGTGCTTTTGACCAAGGTCAATTCTCACGAAGAATGCGCTCCGCTTCCTGATCGACGTTCTCGAACTGGCCGCGATAGACAGCCCACCACAGACCGAGCAGCACCAGCAGCACCAAGCCTACAGACAGCGGAATCAGTACATAAAGTATGTCCATGAGAAATCCTTGAAAAGTCAGGCGTGAACTTGGGTAGGCGTCATTGGCGCCGACTGCCCTGCCCCCTCCGAGCTTGCCACGAGCGCTGGCAAAGCGCGTGCCAGGCGAGCGGAATTGAGCACCACCAGCAGCGAGCTGGCCGCCATGCCCAGCCCTGCAAGCCATGCAGGCATGAGCCCTGCAATGGCAAGCGGGACACTGACAGCGTTGTAACCGGCCGCCCACATCAGGTTCTGCCGCACGATGCGCAGCGTGCGGCGCGCGAGCAGCACGGACTGGGCGATCAACGGCAATTGACCCCCCAGCACCACAAAGTCGGAACGCAGACTGGTCAAAGGCACGGCACTACCGAATGCAAACGAAGCGTGTGCGGCGGCCAACACCGGGCCGTCGTTCAGGCCGTCGCCGACCATGGCCACGCGGTGGCCGCCGGCCTGCAAAGCGCGAATGGCAGAAAGCTTGTCGGCGGGCGTGCAACCGCCACGCCATGCGTCGATGCCCGCCCGCTGAGCCACGCGTGCCACAGAGCTCGCGTGGTCGCCCGAGAGGATTTGCACGCCAATACCAGCCTGCGTGAGTGCGCGAAGCGATGCGTGCAGGTCGCTGCGCAACTGCTCCTCCAGGTCAAAGCGCGCCCACGTTTGCTTGGCAGCGCCTCCCTCATCCAAGGTCATGAAAACCTGCAGACCGTCGCGTGCCGACTGCGGCTGCCCGACATGCTCGGCCGAACCCAAGCGCACGGTACGCAGGCCTTGGCTGCCATCGCGTGCGCGCAACTGTGCGCACAGGCCGCTGCCCGGGATTTCGGTGACCTCGGCGATGTCCCAGGCGCTGTCGTCGACGGCGTCGCACTGCGCTGCAGCGGCTACCAGCGCCCGCGAGGCTGGATGCAGCGATTGGCGCGCCACCGCTGCGGCAATGGCAAGCGCCTCGGCCGCTGTCCAGTCGTTCGAGGTTTCCGTCCGGCGCAGCGCCATACGGTCGTGTGTGAGCGTGCCGGTTTTGTCAAACACGACATGGTCAATGCCCGCAAGTGCCTCAAGCGCCTGCAGGTTGCGCACCAGCACACCCTCACGTGCCAGCGTGCCCGCTGCCGAAAGCATCGCGACCGGGGTGGCCAGCGACAGAGCGCATGGGCAGGTGACGATCAACACCGACACCGCCACCATGAGCGCATGCTGCGGGTCGCGCGGCCACCACCACAACATGGCGCCCAACGCCGCCAGCAGCACAAAAATCAAAAACGGCCGCGCCACGCGATCCGCAAGCTGAGCCAAACGAGGCTTCTGCAACGAGGCGCTTTCCATTAGTGCGACGATTTCGCCGAAGCGGGTGTCGCTCCCGATCTGCCCGACTTCCATTTGCACTGCGGATTCGAGGTTCATGCTGCCTGCCGACACCAATGCGCCCACGCTGCGCCAGCGCGGGCTGGACTCGCCTGTCAGCAAGGCTTCATCGACCCGCGTACTGCCTGCAGTCAAGCGCCCGTCCGAAGGAAAGGCCTCGCCGGGCAGTACCCGCACCACGTCGCCCACAGCAAGGCGCCGCACCGCAACGCGAACGAAGTTCCCGTCGCCATCGTGCCGCTCGACACTGTCGGGCAGCCGGTTCATCACCGCCTCCAGTGCACCAGCGGTGCGGTCGCGCAGGCGCAGCTCCAGCCAACGCCCGGTCAGCAGGAAAAAAACGAACATGGTCAGCGAGTCGAAATACACCTCGCGGCCAAAGATTCCGTCCGGGTCAAAGGTGCCGAGACTGCTGATGACGAAGGTGATCGCCATGCCCAGCGCCACCGGCAGATCCATGCTGATGCGGCGATGGCGGATGTCTGCCAACGCGCTCGTGAAAAACGGCCCGCAGGCAAACAGCACGACGGGCAGCGTGATGACCCAGGAGGCCCAGCGCAAAAGGGCTTCCATTTCACCGCTCAGATCGCCTGGCTGGGCAATGTAGGCGGGCCATGCGTACATCATCACCTGCATCATGCAAAAACCTGCGACCAGCCAGCGCCACAGCGCGCGGCGGTGTTCGCGCAAGCGCTGCTCACGCGCCTGTGCGTCGGTCGCAGGCAGCGCTCGGTAGCCGGCCTTGCGAACCGCCTCAAACCATTGCGAAGGCTGCGCCGCAGCAGCATTCCACACCACGCGCGCACGCTGCGTGGCGGCGCTGACGTCCACCTGCTCCACCCCTGGCACCGCGCGCAACGCGTCTTCAATGCTCAAGGCACAAGCAGCGCAGTGCATGCCTTCAATGACAACCTGTGATTCCCAAACATCGCCTGGTCCGGCGGCATTTTGCGGGCGCCCAAAGTGCGGCCACTCAGACGGGTCGTCCAACAGGCCGGCCTCGACATCCTGGGCATCCGGCTCCAATGCCGACGACGCGCGCACCGAAAATTTCGTTGACATGGGACAAGCTTAACCCACGCCCTCTGCAGGGAATTGACCTGCATCAAGCCGCCGGGTGCAGCGCGCGTCTACGCTGTCGCTGTCGTCTTCACCCGAGAGAGAGATTCACCATGTACAAGCGAATTCTTGTGGCTACCGATGGCTCTGCACTATCGGACAAGGCCGTGCTGGCGGCTACTTCGCTGGCAGCGCTGGCAGGGGCAACTTTGGTCGCACTGAAGGTGGTGCCGAACTATCCGCGCAGCTACACGGAAGGCGCTCTGCCGATGGATCTCAAGGACGTCCAGCAGATTGAAGCGCAGTGGGTCACCGATGCGCAGGCGCTGGTGGACGCGATAAAAGCCGCTGCAGGCGCGCAAGGCGTTCCCGCGATTGCGCTGGTTGCGAAGGCCGATCTGGTGGCGGAAGCCGTGATCGCTACGGCCAAAGAGCACGCGTGCGACCTGATTGTCATGGCATCGCACGGACGCAAAGGCATCAAGCGGCTGCTTCTGGGCAGCGAAACCCAGCATGTGCTGACGCATTCGCACATTCCCGTGCTGGTGCTGCGCTAGCGCAGGGCATCCTCCGCAGCACAAAAATTTGAATAAAATTGGCCGCTAGCGCTTATCCAGTAAGCGTGTCCAGCTATTGTTTTTGATACGTTGACTCGCCGGGCTGGCGCGCCAGTGCGCGCATCGCCAGCTGCGCCGGACGCTCCAGACAGCGCTCCAGCCATTCGGCACTCGCCGGGTGGGCTTCAAGCAGGGCGCGCGCCGGCTTGGCCCAGGCGAGCACGCTGGCCAGGCACAGGTCTGCCACCGTAAAACGCTTGCCAGCGAGCCAGTCGTCGCCGCGTGCGCCGCGGGCGCGCAGTTCGGCTTCGAGCACGCCGAGCGGGCTGTAAAGACGGCGCTCTGCTGCGTCGGCAAGCTCGGGCTTGCGCTCGGCTTCGGGCATGGCGCGCCGGTGCATCAGCACGGTGAGCGCATCTTTTTCAAGCTCCGTCATGGCCCAGAAACTCCAGCGCAGCGCCTCTGCATCTTCCGGCGGCGTCGCAGGGCTGATGTCCACGCCGTCGCGCTTGCCGTGGTGGCGCGCAAGGTACAGCGTGCAGGCCATGCTCTCCCACAGCACGACCTCGCCCTCCGGGCGCTTGTCGACCAGCACCGGAATGTGGCCGTTGGGGTTGAGCACCCGAAATTCGGCGCTGCGGGTGCCGCCCTCCTGGTAGCGCAAGGGAACGTGCGTGAAATCCAGACCCAGCTCGGTTGCTGCCCAGAGTGGCCGCACCGTGCGCGACGCTGCGATGCCGTAGATGGTGAGAGACATGGTGCGACTTTCAGGAAGTGGAAGGGAAATCAGAGAACTGCGCGCACAGCGCAGTCAGCGTCGGCACGCTCAGGTGTGGCGACCATGTGCCGTGCTGCCATGGCGCTCCCTTGCGATTGAGCCAGGCGAACTGCATGCCAGCAGCCAGCGCCCCCTCGCCATCGTGGTGCGCATCGTCCCCCACGTGGAGCACGCTGTGCGCAGGCACGCCAGCGCGCTCTGCAGCGTGCTCGAACATGCGGGCGTCGGGCTTGGCGCAGCCGACGTCGATGGCGCTCACCTTGGCAGCAAAGAAATGCGCCAGACCCATGCGCGAGACGTCTGCATTGCCATTGGAGAGCGCTATCAGCGGGAAGCGCGCGCTGAGAAACGTGAGCGCAGGCAACGCGTCGTCAAACAGGTCCACCCGTTGGCGCTCGGCCAGAAAGACTTCAAACGCCGCTGCCGCCAGCGCCGGATCGTCGCCGGCCTGCAGCAACAAAAGACGTATCGCTTCCTGGCGCAAGGCGCTCAAGTCGTGGGAGCAGTCAGGCAGCGCTTGCAGGGCCTGCTCGCGCAGCGCCTGGCGCACGCCAGGTTGCGCGCCAAGCGCGTGCGCCGCCGGTGCATGCTCAGCCAGCCAGAGCTGCAGACGGGCTTCCGCACGCGCAATGGTGGGCCAGACGGGCCAAAGCGTGTCGTCAAGGTCCAGACTGATAGCGCGGATGCGGGGAATATCGAGAGGCACGTAGTCGGTGGTGTTGGGGCGCCGGCTTCTTGCGCCGCGGCCAGCAGAATAACCCGAGTGCCCAGCGCGCGTCGCAGTCGCAAAAGCGTGCAGCGACAAAGAGTGCTTCTGGTTCGCGCAACTATCGGCTCCCGATCGCGCCTTCAATTTGCTATCTAGTTAGTAGCATACTTTCATTATAGATTGTGCGCTGGAACCAATTTTTACTTGGAATAAACGCCCACTGAAACGGTGCGAATGCACGGCACTTGCGGCAATCGCATCCGCACGCCAAACATAAGGGCTATTCTGGACGCGTTGCGCGCCACCGGGCGCCCACGCTTTCAGGAGAACCCATGAGCCAAGAACTATCTACCGCCCAAATGAAGGAACTGCGCAGCCTGCTGCTCGCGCGCCGCGCAGAGCTGCAGTCGCAAATGGAGCAGAACCGCGAGAACCTGACGCCACCCACCCAGGACGAAGGCGCGGTGTTGCAGCGCAACGTGGCGCGCGAGGTGGACCAGACCCTCACCAACATCGACGCGGCCGACCTGGTGCGCATCGACCACGCGCTCAAACGCATGGACGAAGGCAGCTACGGCGAGTGCGGGGAATGTGGTTGCACCATTCCCTTCGAGCGCTTGCAAATCGAGCCCCAGACGCAGCACTGCGTCACCTGCAAATCGCGCTGGGAAGACAAGCAAGCCAGCCGCTGACCATTCACTTCCGGCACGAACGCACAGGAGGTGGTGCCATGAACGCCTTGAACCTTGTGACCGCGTTGCTGCTCAGCGCACTGTGCTCGGCGCCGAGCTTTGCCGCCGACCCCGTGGAGCCGACAGCGCCGGATGTCATGGCCCTCAGCCCCACGGCCGATGGCAGCGGCGTGCTCGACCCGCGCGCCCGCACGGTGTGGGCGCGCTGCGTCGAAGGCATGCAATGGAGCGGCAGCACCTGCACCGGCCGCGCCTTGCTGTTCACACGCGCCGAAGCCATGGCCCGTGCCAAAGCCCGCAGCACTGCGGACGGTCAGCCGTGGCGCTTGCCACGCAGTATGGAACTGCGCCGCCTGGTGGACAAACAGGCCACACCTCCCGGAGTCGACCCCACCTTGTTCCCGGCTGCGCCTGGGGGTCTGCAATGGTCTGGTAGCGCCAACGTGCGCCATCTCTCAATCAACGCCTACAACTACGACAACGTGGCCAGCGGCGCCAAAAGCGGTAGTCGGCTGGCCGCGCTCGGCGGCTGGGCCGTAGACATGGAAACCGGCGAAGCCTTTGGCGACGTCTCGCGCGCCAGCAAACTGGCGGTGCGGCTGATACGCGGCGCGGACTGACCGATCTGCCCTGCGCCGCGCTTGCACGACAATCGCGCATGCCTTTTTTTGCCGCTGAACCCGCCTACACCCATGGCACCCCGACGCGCACTGCCATATTGCTGTGCAACCTGGGAACGCCTGACGCACCCACGCCCGCAGCGCTGCGGCGTTACCTGGGCCAGTTTCTGTCTGACCACCGCGTGGTGGAAATTCCCAAGCCCGTGTGGTGGCTGATCCTGCACGGCATCATTTTGCGCACCCGGCCAGCGAAGTCGGCCGCCAAGTACCGCAGCATCTGGACCGACGAGGGTTCGCCGCTGGCCGTGTGGACGGACAAGCAGGCCAAGCTGCTGCGCGGCTGGCTGGGCGAAGCCGGCGCACCCGTGCTGGTGCGCCACGCCATGCGCTATGGCAAGCCCTCGATTGCCAGCCAGCTCGACGCCCTCAAGGCCGAGGGGGCCACGCGCATTCTGGTGCTGCCGCTGTACCCGCAGTATTCCGCCACCACCACCGCCAGCGTGTTCGACGCGGTCTACGCCTGGGCCGCGCGCACGCGCCGCGTGCCCGAGCTGCGTTTCGTCAACCACTACCACGACCACCCGGGCTACATCGACGCGCTGGCCAAGAAGGTCGAGGCCCACTGGCGCGAGCACGGCCAGGGCGAGCAGCTGGTGATGAGCTTTCACGGGGTGCCCGAACGCACCCTGCACCTGGGCGACCCCTACCACTGCGAATCGCGCAAGACGGCGCGCCTGCTGGGCGAAAGGCTGGGCCTGGCCGAGGGGCAGATGCGCGTCACCTTTCAGTCGCGCTTTGGCAAGGCCAAATGGCTGCAGCCCTATACCGAGCCGACGCTCATCGAATTGGCAAGAAAAGGCGTGCGCCGCGTCGATGTGGTCTGCCCGGGCTTTACCAGCGACTGCCTTGAAACACTGGAAGAAATCAACCAGGAGGCGCGCGAAGCCTTTTTGCACGCCGGCGGCGAGCAATTCCACTACATCGAATGCCTCAACGACAGCCCGGCGTGGATCACGGCGCTCTCCGACATTGCGCAGCAGCACCTTGCCGGCTGGCCGCTGCAGCCGGCCAACCCTCGCCTGCGCGAAGCCTCGCGCGAGCGTGCAAAAGCGCTGGGCGCGCGCGACTAGGCGATTGGTCGAGGGGCTGGGTTCAAGCCTCGGCCGCGAGCGCCTCCAGCACCAGGCCGGCAATACGCTGGCTCAGCGCCTCGCGCCGAGCGTCCTGGCTCGCGGCCAGCACGGGCGCCTTGGGCGCGTCAGGAAAGCCCCGCGCCGGCGCCAGCGCCAGCACCACGGCCCGCAATGTGTCGTGCTCAGCGCTCCCGGCAGC
>JAUCDU010000103.1:0-8323 GCA_034674825.1 Giesbergeria sp. | reverse complement strand
CACCGCGCTCCAGTCGATCTGGATCATCATCGGGTAAATCATCACCCAGATGAAGACCGCGACCACCAAGTTGACGTGCGCCAGTTCCAGCGCCGCAATGGCCTGGAAGGCGCCCGGCCCGAGCAGTCCCAGGCCCACACCAGCAAGAATGCCCAGCGCGACCCAGACCGTCAGGTAGCGTTCAAATATTCCCATGGCGCTGCTCCGTGAACCGGCTCAAAGCACCTGCTCGAAGTCGATGAAGCCGCGCTCCACATTGGTCTCCACCAGTTTGACGCGCAGTTTTTGCCCCACGTCCAGGTGGGTGCCACCGCCCACCAGCATGCCTTCGGCCGGCGGCGCAAAGATGCGCACCCACACGGCGCGGTCGCTGGCGCCTGTGACCACCGCATCGAAGGTGCGACCCACCATGCCTTGCAGGTACAGCGCGGCCTCGGATTTGCGCACGCTGCGCTCGACCTTTTGCGCCGCGTCTTCCTGCTGCGTGCAGTGCTCGGCAAGGCGCTCCAGTTCCGCCGTGCCATAGGGGGAGCGTCCGCCTTGCAGCAGCGCCTTGACCATGCGCAGCGTCACCAGGTCGGGGTAGCGGCGGTTGGGCGCGGTGGAATGCGTGTAGTCGCGCACGGCGAGACCAAAGTGGCCAATGGGCTCGCCCTTCGGGTGCTCGACCACGTACTCGCCCGAGCCCATGAGCTTGACGACGACCAGCGAGAGGTCGGGGAAACGCAGTGGGTCGGCCTTGCGCCGGCGCGCCAGAAAGGCTTCAAGTGCCAGCGAATCTGGCTCGGCCGGCAAACGCTCGCCGTACTTGGCGGCCACCTCCACAATGCGGTGCCAGCGCTCGGGCGAGCGCACCACGCGGCGCAGTGCGCTGGCTCCGTTCTGCGCCAGAAACTGCGCCGTGCAGGTGTTGGTGGCAATCATGAATTCTTCGATCAGCTGGCGTGCGCGGTTTTGCACCTGCTGGCGGATGTCCACCACGCGCTCGCCCTCAAACACCGCGCGTGGTTGGAAGGTTTCCAGCTCCAGCGAACCTTGCTCGCGCCGGCGCACGCGCATGCGCTGGGCCACGGCGTCCTGCGTGCGCAGCTGCTCGTCCATGCCGGGCACGGCGCGCGCAGCTTCGGGCAAATCGCCTTCGCCTTCGATCCACGCAGCCACGGCGTCGTAAGCCAGCTTGGCCTGATTCAGAACGCGGGCGCGGTGCACCGTGCTGTGGGTGACCACGCCAGACTGGTCCACCACCATCTCGGTGACGATGGCGAGGCGCACTTGCCCGTCGTTGAGCGAGGTCAGGTCGGTGGACAAACGCTCGGGCAGCATCGGAAACACCCGCGCCGAGGTGTAGACCGAAGTGGTGTTGGTGCGCGCGTGCACGTCGATGGCGGAGTTCTTTGTCACCAGCGCATCCACATCGGCCACGGCGACAAAAATCTTCACCGCGCCGCCGCCCATGGGCGCGCAGGCCGTGAGCTGGTCGAGGTCGAGCGAATCGTCGTTGTCGATGGACGACCAGGGCAGCGCGGTCAGGTCACGGACCGTCGGGCCCTTGTCTTCGCCCGGACCCGTGAGCGCCGCAAGCTCCCGCAGCGCGCCTGCGGGGAACTCGGGCTCCAGGCCACGTTCCTTCATGGCCTCGATGGCAATACGGACCAAGTCGCTGCGGCGAAAGTTCTGTCGTTGGCTCATGGCCAGACTGTACGGCAGCCCTCAGTCCGCCAAGCGCGCTGCCGGGCGCACGCGCAGAAAAACGCCCATGGCCGCGACCGACAGCGCAGCCGCCAGGCCAAATGCCGCGCTGGGTGCCACCGTCCACAGCGCCCCGGCCACGAGCGAGGCCGGCAAGTAGAGCGAGCCGGTGACGAAGTTGTAGGCCCCCATGGCCGTGGCGCGGCGTTCGGGCTCGATGTCGGCAATGAAGGCCTTGCTCTGCGATTCTTCAATCGCGTAGAACACGCCGTAGATGCAGAACACCGCGACCATCTCCCAGCGCGTGCTGGCAAACACCATCCACAGGTTGAGGCCGGCGTAGGTGGCGTAGCCCAGCAGCACGATGCGGCTGCGCCCGACCCGGTCGCCCAGGTGGCCCACCAGCGGTGCAGCAACGACGCAGGTGGTGTTGAACAGAGCGTAGAGCAGCACCACGTCGGTCAGGCTGAAACCCACGTCGTGCGCGCGCACGAGGAAAAAACCCAGGCTGAAGTAGCCCAGCGCGAACACGCCCGCAGGCACCAGGAAGCGCTTGAAGCCGTGGCTGAGCTGCTGCCAGTTCTGGCGCAGGCTCTCGCGGGGGTGTGGCTGGCCCGGCGCATTCGAGACAAGCATCAGGACCAGCACGCCAAGCACGGCGGGCACCACCGCCACCAGAAACAGCAGGCGGTAGGTGCTGGGGGATTCGCCCAGCCATTTCAGCAAACCATAGGCCACCAGCGGGCCCAGCACGGCGCCCGACTTGTCCAGCGCCTTGTGCACGCCCAGTGCGTAGCCGCGCTGAGCCTCGCCTGCCACCGACACCAGCCACGCGTCGCGCGGCGGCCCGCGAAAGCCCTTGCCCAGGCGCTCAAGCACACGGAACACCGCCAGCCCGGTGATGGACGAGGACACCAGCAGGATCAACTTGGCCAACGTGGAAAAGCCGTAGCCTGCGGTAGCCAACCATTTGCGCTGGCCGCTGCGGTCCGACAGCCAGCCGGCGATGTAATTGAGCGACGACGAAGAAAAATCTGCCAGCCCCTCGATCAGCCCCAGCAGCGCACTTGACGCCCCGGCCACGGTGGTGAAAAACACCGCGAACACCGAGAAAATCATCTCCGAGCTCAAGTCGGTGAGAAAGCTCACCAGGCCAAGCTTGAGCACGTCGGGGTGCAGCTTGGCCCTGCGTGGGCCCCCGGCTCGGGGCGCGTCGGGGTCAGGCGCTGCGGGAGGGGGCGGAGGCGGTGGCGGTGGCGGTGGCTCTGGGAGCATGTGTGTCGGGCGGCGCCCAGGGCGGGAGAGGGATTTAACTATCGAAACAATAGCTTCTAGCGCTTACTGCATAAGCGCTAGAGCCCATTTTTACCTAAACTTTTCTTGTCGATACCCGCTCAGCATCAAGGAACCGGCGCGAAGTCAATAAAGCCCTGGGCCACATCGGTGCTCAGCAGCCTGACGCGCAGCTTCTCGCCCACATCCAGCTGCGGCCCAGCGCCCTCCAGCTTGCCTTCGACCGGCGGCGCCAGGGTGCGAATCCAGGTCCCCCGGTTGTTCTTGCCGGTAACGATGGCGTCGAACTCCATGCCCACCTTGTCTTGCAGGAACAGCGCGGCCTCGGACTTGCGCAGGCTTCGCTCGACTTTTCTGGCAGCGCTTTCCTGGCGGTTGCAGTGCTCGGCCAGCGCCTGCAGCTCGGCCACGCTGTAGGGCGAAGGCTGGCCGGCGAGCGCGGCCTTGACCAGCCGGTGGCTGATTAGGTCGGGGTAGCGGCGGTTGGGCGCGGTGGAATGCGCGTAGTCGCGGATCGCCAAGCCGAAGTGGCCGTAGTCCTCGACCGCCACGGTTTTCGAGTGGTCGATGGGGGCGCCGGGCTGGGCATCCTCAATCACGTATTCGCCCGCGCCCATCAGCTGCACGATGGTGAGCGAGAGATCGGGAAAGCGCAGCGGGTCGGCGGCGCGGCGGCGCTCCAGGAACGCCTCCAGCGCCTTGGCGTCGGGCTCGGCCGGCAAGGTTTCGCCGTACTTTTTGGCGACCTCGACCACACGGCTCCAGCGCTCGGGCGAGCGCACCACGCGGCGCATGGCCAGGCCCCCGTGGCGCTCCAGATACTGGGCGGTGCAGATGTTGGTCGCCACCATGAACTCTTCAATCAACTGGCGCACGCGGTTATGCGAGCGCTGGCGGATGGCGACCACGCGCTCGCCCTCCACCTCGGCGCGTGGCTCAAAGGTTTCGAACTGCAGCGCCCCACGGGCCGTGCGGCGTGTGCGCAGTGCCTGCGCAGCGCTGTCTTGCAGACGCAGCGCCGCATCCATGCCTGGCACGGCGCGGGCGGCCTCGGGCAGCTCGCCGGTGCCGTCCAGCCACGCAGCCACCGCGTCGTAAGCCAGCTTGGCGTGGTTGCGCACCTGTGCGCGGCAAACGCGAAAGCTCGCCACCCCGCCGCCTTCGTCCACGTGCATCTCCGTGACGATGGCGAGGCGGTCCTGGTGGGCGTTGAGCGATGTCAGGTCGGTAGAGAGGCGCTCGGGCAGCATCGGAAAGATGCGCGCTGCGGTGTAGACCGACGTGGTGTTGACCTGCGCGTGCAGGTCGATAGCCGAGCCCTTGGGCACCAGCGCGTCGACATCGGCGATCGCGACCCGCACGCGCCAGCCGGTGTCGACTTCGTCGCACACGCTCAATTGGTCAAGGTCTTCGGAATCGTCGTCGTCTATGGAGCACCAGAGCAGCGCGCGCATGTCTTCAATCCCGGGGCCGCTCGCCTCGGCAGGGCCCGTGATCGAGGCCAGTTCCGCCAGTGCTGCAGCCGAGAACTCAGGCACCAGGCCGTGGGCCTGCAGCGCCGCCACCGCCAGCTGCACCAGGTCGCTGCGGCGGGAAATCGTGGGGGCTGGAACCTGGCCGGCGGTGGCTGCGCGATCCGGCGCAAGGAGTTCGGTGGGTGTGGCGCTCATGACGCCATGGTAAATCGGCGCGCGCAGCGCCGGTTCTTTTAGGCGGTGCCGTTCGTGGCCGCTGCAGGCGGCACCGGTTCGTGGTCGCCATCGGGCCGGTTGCTGGGGTCCACATGCGTCATCACGTTGAGCACGCGGTGGCGCTGCATGACGCGCTGGCGTGCAACCACCGCAATGTCGTGGCCGGCTTCGACCGAGAGCGTGGCCTTCACCTCGATGTGCGCGTCGACCACGATCATGTCGCCCATGCGGCGCGTGTGCACATCGTGCACACCCAGCACGCCCGGAGTACCCAGCAGCGTGTCGCAAATGGCCTGCAGCTCTTCGCCATCGACTGCACGGTCGGTCAGGTCCTGCAAGGCGCTCCATCCAAAGGTCCAGCCCATGCGCGCCACCATGAAGCCAACGATGAGCGCCGCAATCGGGTCCAGGATGGGGTAGCCCGCAAGGTTGCCGACGATGCCCACCGCCACCACCAAAGACGAAGCCGCATCCGAGCGTGCATGCCAGGCGTTGGCCACCAGCATGCTTGACTTGACGCGCCGCGCCACCGCCAGCATGTAGCGAAACAGCGACTCCTTGCCGACCAGCGCCAGCAGGGCCACGCCCAGCGCGGCGCCATGCACCTTGGGGATGTCGGCCGGGTTTTGCAGCTTCATCGCGCCGGCCCAGAGCATGCTGGCGCCCACGCCCAGCAGCAGCAGGCCGAGCACCAGCGATGCTGCCGTCTCGAAACGGTGGTGGCCGTAAGGGTGCTCCACATCGGGCGCTTTTTGGGCGTGGTGGTTGGCAAACAGCACGACGAAATCGGCCACCAGGTCGGACAGCGTGTGGACGCCATCGGCCACCAGGGCCTGCGACCTGGCCCACACGCCGACCACAATCTGCACCACCGCCAGCACCAGGTTGACCGCCACGCTCACCCAGGTGCTGCGCGAAGCTGCAGCAGCCCGCTCGGCCTGGCTGTGGCCCGAATCGACAGAGTCTGGAACGAAGGGGTGGTCGGTCATACAAGCAATGCAGCGGCGCGGAAGGCCGTGGACGGATGCGGACAAGCTTACCTGCTACGCAATGCCGCACTACGCCACCCGATATGCTACTTAAAGCATAGCGACAAGCTGCCTGTACATAAGCGCTGGGCGGCCTTTGATTACCAAGCATATCGCGGCACCCCACCGTCCGCGCCCGCGCAGTGCGCTGCGCGTTCTGACGCCCTGTGCCAGCGCAGACCTACACGCTGAACCCCAGCTGCGTATCTACAGTTCCGGTATCGCTCCAGAGCTTTGAAAGAACTGTCCATGCGCGAAAGTCGCTCGCAACCTGATTCCCGCCACCGCAGTTGGCCCATTGCCTTGGCAGGCGCCGCTGCTGTGGCCACCCTGCTCGCCCTTTCCGCCTGTGCCAACCGCGCCCCCGAAGGGGTGCAAGCCGTTTCAGACTTCGACCTGGACCGCTATACCGGAAGCTGGCTGGAACTGGCCCGCATCGATCACCGCTTTGAACGCGGTCTGATTCAAACCAGCGCTCAATACAGCCGCAACACCGATGGCACGGTGCGTGTCGTGAACCGCGGCTTTGACCCGAAGAAGCAACAGTGGCGCACGTCGGAAGGCAAGGCCAAATTTGTCGGTGACCCCACGACTGCGGCCCTGAAGGTGTCTTTCTTTGGCCCGTTCTATGGCGGCTACAACGTGGTGGCGCTGGACCCCAACTACCAGTGGGCGATGGTGATCGGCTCGGACCTCGACTACTTCTGGATTCTCTCGCGCGTACCTACGTTGCCGCCGGGTGTGCGCAACCGCTTGCTTGCCAAGGCGCGTGCCATGGGTGTGGACGTGGACAAAGTGATCTGGGTCGACCAGGGCAAGGACGGCCGCTAAAAACGCGGCATTCCGCCCCGCTCGCGTCAGTGGGCGGCTGCGACCAAAGCCTGGGTATAGCCCTCGCGCGGTGCATTGAGCACCTGGGACACGCTGCCACCCTCCACCACCACGCCGTCTTTCATCACCAGCACGTCGTGTGCCATCGCCCGCACCACATCGACATCGTGGGTGATCAGCACATAGGCCAGAGAGCGTTCGCGCTGTAAGCGCTGAAGCAATGCCAACACCTGCTGCTGGATGGTGACGTCGAGCGCGCTGGTGGGCTCGTCGAGCACCAGCATGCGTGGCTGCACGATAAGCGCCCGCGCAATCGCCAGGCGCTGACGCTGGCCGCCGGAGAACTCGTGCGGGTAACGCGCCAGCAGGCCGGGAAATTGCTCTTCGTTCAAACCGACTTCATGCAGCGCCGCCTCGACGCGTTGGCGCATATCGGCCTCTGGCAAATCGGGTTCGTGCACGCGCAGGCCCTCACCAACAATTTCTTCCACCGTGAGGCGCGGCGAGAGCGATGAGAACGGGTCCTGGAACACCACCTGAATCTGCTGGCGCAGCCGCTGGTTGGCCCGGGTGTTGCGCGCAGCCGGTGCCTGCCAGGTGCTGCCCGCCACCTCCACGCCGCCCTGGTAAGGCAGCAGGCCAAGCAGCGCCTGCGCGAGGGTCGATTTGCCAGAGCCCGATTCACCTATGACACCCAGCGTGCGGCCAGGCAACAGGCACAGGTCAGCCCCGTGCAACGCCACAAACGCACCCTTTTTGAACCAGCCGCGCACGCCTGCCAGCGGCGTGGGATAGACCACGCGCAGCTTGTTGGCGCGCAGCACGGGCTTGGCGCTCGCATCCGGCTCGCCCTCGTCCACATCGCGCTTGGGCCGGCTGGCCATCAGGCGGCGCGTGTACGGGTGCGCGGGCTCGGCAAAGACCTGGGCCACATCGCCCTGCTCCACCAGCACGCCCTGCTCCATCACCGCCACGCGGTCGGCGAAGCGGCGCACCAGGTTCAGGTCGTGCGTGATCAGCAGCACCGCCATGCCGGTCTGGCGCTGCAGGTCGGCCAGCAGGTCGAGGATTTGGCCGCGCAGCGTCACGTCGAGCGCCGTTGTCGGCTCATCCGCCAGCAAGAGTTTGGGGCGGCTGGCCAGCGCCATGGCAATCATGGCGCGCTGGCGTTGCCCGCCCGAGAGCTGGTGCGGGAACGTGGCGGCTCTGCGCGCAGGCTCCGGGATGCCCGTGCTTGCAAGCAATTCGATAGCTGCCTTCCATGACTGGTCGTGCGTGAGCGCCTGTTTCAGCTCCAAAACCTCGCTGATCTGCCGGCCCACCGTCATCAGCGGGTTCAGCGCCGTCATGGGCTCCTGGAAAATCATGGCGATGTCGCCACCGCGCACCCCGCGCAACTCGCGCTCGGAAAGCGCCAGCAAGTCACGGCCTTCAAACACGGCATTGCCTTGCACCGCCGCATCGCCCGCCAGGCGCAGCAGGCTGAGCGCGGTGATGGTTTTGCCCGAACCCGATTCGCCCACCAGCGCCAGCTTCTCACCGGCCGCAATGTCGAAGCTCACGCCGCGCACCACTTCTTTGGCGCCAAAGCGCACATGCAGGTCGCGCACTTCGAGCAAGTTGGCAGTTGGCTCTGTCATCGGTCGGCCTTGCGGGGGTCCAGCGCATCGCGCAAGGCGTCGCCCATGAAGGTGAGCAGCAGCAGCGTGATCACCAGCACGCCGAACGTGGAGAGCGATATCCACCACGCATCGATATTGTTCTTGCCCTGGCTCAGCAGCTCGCCAAGCG
>JAUCDU010000102.1:0-8331 GCA_034674825.1 Giesbergeria sp. | reverse complement strand
AGATCATGATGTAGACCTCGGGATGGCCGAAGAACCAGAAGATGTGTTGGTACATCACGGGGTCACCACCGCCCGCAGGGTTAAAGAAGCTGGTGCCGAAATGGCGATCCGTCAGCGTCATGGTGATCGCGCCGGCAAACACAGGCATCACGGCGATCAACAGGTAAGCGGTGATGAGCCAGGTCCAGCAGAACATGGGCATCTTCATCAGCGTCATGCCGGGGGCGCGCATGTTCAAGATGGTCACGATCACGTTGATCGCACCCATGATGGACGAGGCGCCCATGATGTGCAGGGCAAAGATGCTCGAATCCATCGACATGCCCATCTGCAGCGACAGTGGCGCATAGAGCGTCCAACCGGCCGCGGGCGCACCGCCTGGCATGAAGAAACCGGCTGCCAGCATGATGGCTGCAGGCACCAGCAGCCAGAAGCTGAAGTTGTTCATGCGCGCAAACGCCATGTCGGATGCGCCAATTTGCAGCGGAATCATCCAGTTCGCGAAACCGACAAAGGCCGGCATGATGGCGCCGAACACCATGATGAGACCGTGCATCGTGGTGAGCTGGTTGAACAGCTCGGGGTTCAACAACTGCAGGCCGGGCTGGAACAGCTCGGCGCGAATGCCCAGCGCCAGTACGCCGCCAAACATCAGCATGGTGAACGAAAACAACAGGTACAGCGTACCGATATCTTTGTGGTTGGTGGCAAATAGCCAGCGCCGCCAGCCGGTCGGGCCGTGGTGGTGGTCGTGACTGTCTGCTGCGTGGCCGGCGGGCTGTCCGGTTGGGTCAAGAACTGCGCTCATGGTGGATTCCTCAATACTCTTAGCGGGCGCGGCTTATTTGCTGCGCTGGGCGACGATTTCAGCCGGCTGCACGAGCTGTCCGGTCTTGTTGGACCAGGCGTTCTTGGTGTAGCTGGCAACAGCCGCCAGATCGGTGTCGCTGAGTTGCTTCCAGGACGGCATGGCGCCATTGGCTGCGCCGTGCAGCAAAACCTGAATCTGGCGCGCGTGGTCGGGATCCTTCACGACAGCCGAGCCGTCCAGTGGCTTGATCGGGCCCGCACCTTTGCCGTTGGCCTGGTGGCAGGCAGCGCAGTTGGCTGCATAGACCTTCTCGCCGCGCTTGAGGATGTCCTCCAGAGCCCAGACCTTGTTCGGATCGTCTTGCAAAGCTGCCATTTTCTTCATCTCATCGCCCACCCACGCGGTGTACTCCTCAGCCGACACGACTTTCACGTGAATAGGCATATAGGCATGCTCTTTACCGCAGAGCTCGGCACACTGACCGTAGAAATCACCCACCTGATCGGCACGGAACCAGGTGTCACGCACGAAGCCGGGAATCGCGTCCTGCTTGATGCCGAAGGCCGGCACCATGAACGAGTGGATAACGTCGTTCGCAGTCGTGATGATGCGGATTTTCTTGCCCACGGGCACAACCAATGGGTTGTCTACCTTGAACAGATAGTCATCGGGCGCCTTGGAGACGTCGCCGCTGTTGGACATGGCGCGGTGCGAACTGTCAAGCGTTGAAAGAAAGCCAATGCCTTCGCCTTCGCCCTTGATGTAGTCGTAGCCCCATTTCCACTGATAACCTGTGGTTTTGATTGTCAGGTCCGCGTTGGTTGTGTCTTTCTGCGCAACCAACACCTTGGTGGCCGGCAGCGCCATGCCGATGACGATCAGGAAGGGAATCACCGTCCATGCGACTTCAACGGTGACGGATTCATGAAAATTCGCGGCTTTCGCGCCCTGCGACTTGCGGTGCTTCCAGATGGAATAAAACATCACCCCGAAAACGCCCACGAAAATCACCGTGCAGATGATGAGCATCATCCAGTGCAGGTTGATTTGTTCCTGCGCAATGCGCGTGACGGGTGGATGCAGATTGAGCTGGTGAACTGCCGGGCCGCCCGGCAAGTCGTTCACTGCGTAGGCGGCGCCTGCCACCCCTGTACCAGCCAGTAACAAGGCGTGGGCCAACCTATTGAAAATGCGCTTCATAGTTCTCACTTGCTTCTAAGCTTCAGTTAACCCGTTCCGCTTTGCTCCAACCCGCTCCCGCGAGCGACGCACTGCGCTCCTCACGCGGGTTCACCACCCAAAACTTCACACTGTGCGCTGCGGCTTGGCGGCCAGGTATTTCGACGCTGGCCCGCCCTGACAGCAGCTGGAACGGCCTCTCCATGCGGATGGCGATTGTAGCGCGGCTTGTTTCAGGTCAGAAGCGCAAAGGGAAACACCCGCAAGCGCGCATGACCTTGCTTTACATCAACGACAAGCACCGCGCCTTGCGCTCATGTCGGCACCTTGTTGCTGCGCAACATGCTGCGCATTTGGTCCAGCGTGACGGCGCTCTGCGCCGCCACGGGCACGCGCGGCGCGGCGCGGAAGGCATGTCCATAGACAATTTCAAAGCTAAGTGCCAACTGGCCATCTTCGGGCTGTGCAAGTTCTGCGGCAAGCGCATCGCGCAACTGCGCATGCCAGCGTCGCCCGCGCAGCGCTGGGAAGCGCCCGGGATGCAGGTTGACACCCAACTCGCGCAGCTCTTGCAGCAATCGCTCTGGGGTCGCAAAGGTCAGCGTAATGCGCTCCATGTCCATTACCGGCTCGGCAAAACCAGCCTCGATGAGCATGTCGCCCCAGTCGTGCATGTCGGTGAAGGTATGGCTGGGTGGCGGCCATCCCAGCTGCGTGTACACCCGCCGCAGCTCACCCAGGGTATCGGGGCCAAAGCAGGAAAACATCACATGGCCGTCGACATCAAGTGCGCGCTGCCACGCCGTGATGAGCGCCCGCGGGTCGGCCGTTTGGTGCAGTGCCATGTTGGCCCAGAGCATCTGTACCGAGCCGGCCTCGGGAGCCCCAAAGCCCACAGCCGCCTGACCCCAGCGCGAGGGGCGCCACCAGGCAGGTGAGAGCGACTCGCGGGCAAACGCTTGCAAATGGGGTGCTGTCTCATGCACCGTGCAACGCGCAGCAGGGTAGCGTTGGCGCAGTAGCGCATGTGCCTGGAGGCCGCCTCGCACCGGGTCCCAGTGGCACCAGGCGGTGGGTGCCTGACGAATCCAGGCGAGGCGTTCGTCCATACGCCGCGCCACCTCTTCATGCAACCAAGGTGAATGCGCGGGCGCGCGGGCGTGCCAAAGGGCAGCCGCGACAGGATCAATGGTGGGGGGCAGGTCGGTGGCCATACAGGAGGAGGAAATATCAGATGCCCAGCGGCACCCTCGTCTATATTGGACACCATCATGCTGTGGCGCATCCTCACAAAACCATGGCGTACGCTGGTATTTGCTGCCACCAGCATGCCCAGCCGATGCGCGGTATGCGGCAGCTGGCCTGCCCAGCGCTTGTGTGAGGCCTGCGTCGCGCGCTTCGCACCGCCGCGCCCGCGCTGTCGTTGCTGTGCGCTGCCGCTTGCAGGCGGCGCCGCGCAGTGCGGTGAATGCCTCAAGCACCCGCCGGCGCTCGACGCCTGCATTGCCGCCGTCGATTACGCCTACCCCTGGCCTGGCCTGCTGGCCGATTTCAAGTTTCGCGGCGATCCGGGATGGGCGACCCCCCTCGCTGCCCTGCTGCGCAGCGCGCCACACGCGCAGGCGGCCATCGACGCCGCAGACTGGTTGATCCCGGTTCCACTGGCGCCCTCTCGCCTTGCGGAGCGCGGCTTCAACCAGGCGCAGCGCCTGGCGCTGGCGCTGGCGAGGAAAAAAACCTCCGAGGGTCTGTTGCTGCGTGTTGCTGCAACACCGGATCAGCACGCACTCGGACGCGCCCAGCGTCTCGCCAATCTGCAGTCCGCTTTTGCAGTGGCGCCGCTTCGAAGTCCCGAGCTGCACGGCAAGCGGCTGGTGCTGGTGGACGACGTGATGACCACTGGCGCCACCTTGCATGCCGCCGCGCGCGCCTTGCGACACGCCGGCGCGGACCACGTAAGCGCCCTGGTGCTGGCTCGGTCAGACCGGCGTTAGGTTTGGATACGCTTTTTACGAACGCGCCCGAATGGGTACTCGCCGCGTCACGCACAATGCGCCGTATGTTTCAGATAGTTCTGGTCGAACCCGAAATCCCGCCCAATACCGGCAACGTGATTCGCTTGGCGGCCAACACCGGTTGCGCATTGCATCTCATCGAGCCGCTGGGTTTTTCCATGGAAGACCGCATGCTGCGTCGCGCCGGGCTTGACTACCACGAGTTTGCCCAGGTGCGCCGCCATAGCGGATGGACCAATTTTCTGCGTGCTGAGCAGCCTGCGCCTGAGCGCATGTATGCCCTGACAACGCATGCCACGGAAAGCGTCTACGACGCATGCTTTTTGCCTGGCGACTGGCTGGTCTTCGGTGCCGAGACGCGCGGCTTGCCGCCAGAGCTGCGCGAGACCTTCGCCCCGAGTCAGCAAATACGCCTGCCGATGGTGGAGGGCCAGCGGAGTTTGAACCTCTCGAATGCTGTGGCCGTCACCGTGTTTGAAGCCTGGCGACAAAACAGCTTCGGCCTGGGCTGGGAGACCACCTCCCCGGCTGTGCTGCAGGCCTGAATCCGGCCTTCAGGCCTGCTGGGCAGCGACCGCTTCCGGGGCCTGCTCGCTGACAAAGTCCAGGAAGGCCCGGGTGCGCGCAGGCAGCATGCGCGGGCTCGGCAGAGCGGCATAAATCGTGTAACGCGACAAAATCCAGTCCGGCAGCACGTGCACGAGCGCTCCTGTGATGAGGAACCGCTGGGCCAACAGGCGCGGCACCACGGCAATGCCGGTGCCGTCGAGCGCCGCGCGCAGCAACACTTCGGTGCTGGTGGACTGCAGCACCACGGACAAAGTCAGCTCTTGTTCAGCTCCTTTGCCAGATGCGGGCTTGAGGCTCAGTTTGCGCGTGCCGCTGCGCACCGCAAGACCGCTGTCGCGCAGGAAATCGTGCGACTCCAGCGCGCGCGGCTCACGCGGCGTACCGCGGCGCAGCAGATAGGCAGGCGACGCCACCACGATCGCCTCCCCCTGGAACAACTTGCGTGCAACCACATTGCCGTCAAAATCGTCCGGCACGACCAGCAAGGTGACGTCGAATTCGTCCACACGGTCCGAGACGAAATTGTCGGTGGCAATGCTCAGCATCAGGCTCGGATAGCGCTCGCGCCAGCGCGCAACCAGGGGCGCCAGGAAATAAGTGGCCAGTGTGGGCGGCGCGAGCACGTGTACCGTCCCTTGCAGATCCCGTGTACTGGCGGCGGCCGCTGTTTCTGCGTCTTCCACTTCCAGCAAGATCGCGCGCACGCGCAGCAGGTACGCTTCACCGGCATCGGTCAGCGCCACCTTGCGCGTGGTCCGGTTGAGCAAGCGGGTATTCAAGTGGCGCTCAAGCTCGGCCACCACCCGCGTGACGACCGGGGGCGACATGTCGAGCGCGCGCGCGGCTGCGGCAAAACTGCCCTCCTCGGCGACGCGCGCAAACACCGTCATCGCTTGCAGGCGGTCCATGCTGACTTACCAGCCGAGGTGAGGCACGCGCTTCAGCTTCAAGCTGCGGCGCCGTAGCTGCGCGAAAGCGATTCGGCCACGCAGGCCGGCTTGTCGCTGCCCTCGCGTTCGATGGTCACCAGCCAATCCATTTGTAGACCATCGGGCGCCAGGGCTTCGGTGTTCTGCAGCGTCAAGCGCGCACGCAGCCGACTGCCGACCGGCACGGGCGAGATAAAGCGCACGCGGTTGAGCCCGTAGTTCACACCCATGCGAGCCCCCCGGATCTCCATGCCTGCGTCGAAAAACCGTGGAATCAGCGACAGCGTCAGGAAACCATGCGCTATTGGCGCGCCAAAGGGTCCCGAGCGTGCACGCTCTGGGTCCACGTGTATCCACTGGTGGTCGCCGGTAGCGGCAGCAAACTGGTTGACTTGCTCCTGCGTGATCGTGATCCAGTCGGTCACGCAGACTTCCTGGCCCACGCGAGCGGCGATGTCCGAGTACGAGTGAAAGATTTTCATTGCTGCAATGTAGCGCCCGCCCGCACCGGTCGATGTCGAACGCGGGACAGACAGAGGTTTCTACCGGGCGCTGCTACGCCGTCTCCAGCCACTTGCAGATACCTTGCCACTGCTCCAGATCGCGCGCAACGCGCCCAGGCGCTACGTCGAACAGCGTCAATCCATGGGCCGCGAGGTGCAGGTAGTTTTGCGTGGCGCGCAGGTGGCCAAGCACCGGCAATCCAAGCTCATCGACGAAATGCTGCAGTTGCTCAGCCGAACGGGTGCGTGGATCGACGCGCATGCCCACGATGCCCACCGGGGTCTGCGCGCTCGCGCGGTGCGCTGCGAGCTGATCGAGAAACTCGCGCGTGGCGAAGATGTCGAAAACGCTGGGCTGCAGCGGCACCACGATGCGGTCGGCCAGCTTGAGTACGTCCGACAGGCGCCAACCGGCCAGCCCGGCCGGCGTGTCGATCACCACGTGTGTGCTGCCGCGCGGCGGGCGTGTCATCACGTCGGCACCCATGTCCCAGGTGCCAATCGTGCGGGCTTCGGGCGGGCGCAGGCCGAGCCACAGCCGGGCCGACTGCTGGCGGTCCGCATCGCCCAGCAGCACCGGATGGCCCTGGCTGGCGAGATAACCGGCGATGTTGGTAGCAAGGGTCGATTTGCCGACGCCTCCCTTGGGATTGGCAACCACGATCACAGGCATGGCAGAGTCCTAAAAAATATACAAAATATGCTTCCAGCGCTCTATCTGTAAGCGCAAAAAGCTACTAAAAATATAGCATTTACGCACTCTGTGCGCCCCGGCGCACAAAAAACAGACCGGCTCCCACTGCCATCAGCACGCCCCCAAAGACGCGGTTCTGGTTGCGCTGCGCACGCGCGCTTTGCATCCAGCGGCGCAGGCTGCTGGCGCCCAATGCGTAGCCGTGCATCACCGTCAGGTCGATGGCAACCGAAGTCACCGCCATGACCAACAATTGCTGCCAAAGCGCACGCCCATCGGTGAGAAACTGGGGCAGTACTGCGACCATGAAAACGATGCCCTTGGGGTTGGTGGCGTTGGTCAAAAAACCGGTGACGAAGCGCCGCTGCCACCGCCCTGCCGGCTCGGCATTCAGGCCGGCAAGCGCAACGCCTGCGCCGGCGCGCCATTGGCTCCAGCCGATGTAGATCAAGTAGCACGCCCCCGCCACTTTCACGATGCCAAACGCCCACTCGGACGCCAGCAGCAACGAGCCCACGCCAGCGCCGGCCACCAGCAAGAGCAGCAAAAGTCCCAATTGCAGGCCAAGAATGGTCGCAGTGGTGCGGCGTACGCCGTAGGACAAGCCATGGCTCATGGAAAGCACCGCGCCCGACCCCGGCGAGAGTGCAATCAGGCAGGTGGCGGCAACAAAGGCTAACCAGAGGTGAAAGTCCATGGGGCAAGGGTCTAGGGGATGCGAGGCTGGGATCTTAAAACCTGTTGGCGCCGAGAGGGCTCCGGGGTGACAAAATTGCGCCTCCTCCTTCGGCCCACTCCATGTCCCACGCCCCCACCTGGCTCAGCTACGCTTTTCTCTACCTCGCCGCCGCGGTGGTCACGGTGCCGATCGCACGCGCGCTCGGCCTGGGCGCCATCATTGGTTACCTGGCGGCCGGCATTGCCATTGGCCCTTGGGGTTTCGCACTGGTGAGCAACGTACAGGACATCCTGCACTTTGCCGAGTTCGGGGTGGTGCTGATGCTGTTTCTGGTCGGGCTGGAGCTGCAGCCCACGCGCTTGTGGAGCCTGCGCCGGCCGATTTTTGGCTTGGGCAGTGCTCAGGTGTTTGCCTGCGCAGTCCTCCTGTGCGGGGCCGCACTGCTCGCTGGCCTGCCTTGGCGCATCGCGCTGGTCGGCGGCCTGGGCTTGGCGCTCTCCTCCACCGCGATTGCGTTGCAGACGCTGGCCGAACGCAATTTGCTGCGTACGGCCAGCGGCGAATCGGCGTTTTCCATTTTGCTGTTTCAGGACATTGCTGCCATCCCCATGCTGGCGCTGGTGGCGCTGCTGGGGACTGCGGGCGCACAGGGCGCTGTCCACACACCCGCCGGCGTGGCGCTTGAGGTTTTCAAAGTGGTCGGCGTGATTGCCGCCATCGTGCTCGGTGGCCGGTTGTTGCTGCGCCCGCTGCTGCGCTGGATCGCGCGCAGCCGCACGCCCGAAATTTTTACAGCTGCGGCGCTGCTGCTGGTCGTCGGCATCGCCTATTTGATGGTGCTGGTCGGGCTGTCGATGGCGCTTGGCGCCTTTCTCGCGGGTGTGCTGCTGGCCGAGAGCGAATTCCGGCGCGAGCTGGAAACCGACATCGAGCCCTTCAAAGGCCTGCTGC
>JAUCDU010000101.1:0-8348 GCA_034674825.1 Giesbergeria sp. | reverse complement strand
ACGTAGCGCTTCAAGAACGCCAGCAGTTGGGCTTCGGCTTCTGCTTCTGTCAGGGAAGAGGCGCGCACCTTCTCGATAAGACCGCTGCGGCCATGGGTCCCCTTGTTCCAGGCGTCCATGGCACCCAGCAACGCGTCGCTCTGGTGCACGACCAGCACAGGCCCTTCGATCCGCGGCGTGAGCTGCGGGCCGGTGACGACCACGGCGATTTCAATGATGCGTTCTTTCTCGGGGTCAAGGCCGGTCATTTCGCAATCAAGCCACACCAGATTTTGAACCGACCGGGTCAGCTCTGGCGCGTCGGGGGAGGAGGCAGAAGGGACAGAAGGGGCAGACATACCGCCAATTGTCGCCCACCCTGCCCCGCGTGCCCGCGCGCCGGCATTGCCCTAAACTCCCCTGACATGCCCACGCCCACCACTTCTTTCTTATCGCCTTCCCTGTCGCTGACCCTGGCGTTTGCCATCGCGTTGGCGGGCGGATTCGCCCTCAAGCTGTGGCTGGCAGGTCGGCAACTTCGCCATGTGATGCGCGGCCGGGCTGCTGTGCCAGCCGCCTTTGCGAGCCAGATCCCGCTTGCGGCGCACCAGAAGGCCGCCGACTACACGGTGGCAAAGCTGCGCTTTGGCACCCTGGAAGCTGCGCTCGGGGCCGCCGTGTTGCTCGGGTGGACGCTGCTTGGCGGGCTCGACGCCTTGAACCGGACGCTGCTTGACTTGCTCGGCGGCGGCATGCTGCAGCAGCTCGCGCTGCTCGTGTGCTTCGCCGTCATTGGCGGCCTGATCGACCTTCCGGCCACGCTCTACCAAACTTTTGTGCTGGAGCAGCGCTTCGGCTTCAACCAGACCACGCTGCGGCTGTGGCTCGCTGATTTGGCGAAATCCATGCTCCTCGGCCTGCTGATTGGCCTGCCTGTTGCCGCCGCGATCCTGTGGTTGATGGGCTCGGCGGGTGGCCTGTGGTGGTTGTGGGCCTGGGCGCTGTGGACGGGCTTCAACCTGCTGCTGATGTGGGCCTACCCAGCCTTTATCGCGCCATTCTTCAACAAGTTCGAGCCCTTGAAAGACGAAGCCCTGGCCACGCGGGTGCAGGCCTTGATGCAGCGCTGCGGGTTTTCGGCCAAGGGATTGTTTGTCATGGACGGCAGCCGCCGCAGCGCACATGCAAACGCCTATTTCACGGGCTTTGGCGCGTCCAAGCGCGTCGTGTTTTTTGACACCCTGCTGCGCCAGCTGGCGCCGGCAGAGGTGGAGGCAGTGCTGGCACATGAGCTGGGCCATTTCCACCACCGACACATCGCCAAACGCATGGCCGCCATGTTCGCGCTCAGTCTGGCCGGTTTTGCGCTGCTGGGCTGGCTTTCAAGCCAGGTTTGGTTCTATACCGGGCTCGGCGTGCAACCCAATCTGCCTGCCTTGGTTCCGGGCATCACCCACGCGCCGAACGACGCGTTGGCGCTGCTGTTGTTTCTGCTGGCAGTACCCGTATTCACGGTGTTTCTCTCACCGCTGTTTGCGCAACTCTCGCGCAAACACGAGTTCGAGGCCGACGCCTACGCGGCAAAGCAAACCGAAGGCGGGGATCTCGCTTCGGCACTGCTCAAGCTGTATGAAGACAACGCCTCCACGCTCACGCCGGACCCTCTTTACGTGAAGTTCTATTACTCGCACCCGCCGGCCGTGGAGCGGCTGGCGCGCATGCAATCTGGAGTATCCGCATGACAGAAGATTTGAAGAAAAATGACTGGTCGGCGCAGGATCGGCGCGCGCTGAAAGCTACTGAAATCGTAGCGGCATTGGCAAAATTGGAAGGCTGGCGCCTGCAGGGCGACGGGGCTGACGTAGCTATCGAAAAGACGTACCGGTTCAAGAATTACTACCAGACCATGGCCTTTGTGAATGCCGTGGCCTTTATCGCCCATGCGCAGGACCACCATCCCGAGCTTTCGGTGCACTACGACCGCTGTGTGGTGCAGCTGCACACGCACGATGTCGGCGGTGTCTCCGGCACCGACCTGGACTGCGCTGCCCGCTTCGACGCGCTGATCGCATGAGGCGGCGCGCCCACCATGGCTGAAGCCGCTGCCCCGCGCGAAGGATTGGTGGTGGCCAGCCATGGCAGGCACTGTGTCGTGGAAACTGCAGACGGCGAGCGGCGCATCTGCCACCCGCGCGGCAAGCGCAGCCAGGCGGTGGTGGGTGACCGCGTGGTGTGGCAACCGGCACCTGCCGGCCAGGGCGAAGAGGGCACGATCGAGCGCGTGCACGAGCGGCACAACCTGTTCTATCGGCAGGATGAAATCCGAACGAAGTCCTTCGCAGCCAACCTCGATCAGATTCTGATCCTGGTGGCGGCCGAGCCGGTGTTCTCTGAAATGCAACTCGCGCGTTCGCTGATTGCAGCCGAAGCAGCGGGCATCACGCCGCTCATCGCGCTCAACAAGCGCGACCTCGCCGAACCGTTTGCCCGCGCCTGGGAGCGGCTCGCCAGCTACCGGAGCATGGGCGCAGCCACGCACAGGCCCGTCCTGCCGCTGTCCCTTTCGCAGGAACCAGGCGCCGCCCGGGCCGCGCTGCTGCCTCTGCTTTCCGGCAAGACGACGCTGGTGCTGGGCCCCTCGGGTGTGGGCAAAAGCACGTTGGTGAACCTGCTGGTACCCGGTGCGGCCGTGCTCACAGCCGAAATTTCGCAAGCCCTCAATTCCGGGCGCCACACGACGACGAGTACCGCGCTGTACTGGATAGACGCAGAGCGCCGCACTGCGCTGATCGATTCACCAGGCTTTCAGGAGTTTGGTCTGCACCACATCGCGCCGACCGAACTGGCCCGCTGCATGCCCGACATCGCGGCACATGCCACCGATTGCCGCTTCTACAACTGCACGCACCGGCATGAGCCCGGCTGCGGGGTCATTTCTGCAGTAAAAACCGACTCTAGCGCTGAAGGAATAAGCGCTATACGCTATTCTATTTATAGCGAATTATTCACAGAACTGGGGCAAAAACGCTACTAAAGGCCGCCCCGCTGGGACAGCGGCGCTCAGCCAAGCAAGCGCGCCAGGGTGAGCAGCGCGAGCAGCAACATCCACACCACCACCGAGCGCCAGACCAGGCCGACCACGCTGCGCAGGTGTGCCAGTTCGGGCTCGCGGCCGGGGGTGCTCGCGCTGTCGTCCAGCTCGGCCTCTGCGCCAAGGCCGGCAGTGGCCTGCGTACTCGCGCGGGGCTTGAGCGCCTCGCCGCCCAGGCGAACATTGATGGCGCCGGACGTGGCGGCCAGCAACACGCCCACGTTGTCGTTGGGAAAGCGCTGGGCATGGAAGCGCCAGCCGTCAATCGCTTCCTCAAAACTGCCTACCATGGCAAAGCTGAGCGCCGTCATGCGGGTCGGTAGCCAGTCGAGCGCGGTCCACGCGGCAGTGCTGGCCCGCTTGAGTGCATCCGTGGCGCGCGGCGCGGCGTCCGGTCCAGGGCGGGCCCAGTAGCGTGCGACAAACTCCGCCATGCGGTACAGCACCGCACCAGAGGGGCCCAGCCCCAGTGCTGCAAACACGGAATACCAGGCCAGCACGCCAAAGACATGGCGGTGCGCAGCCAGCACCGAATACTCGATCACATGGCGCACCAGTTCGCTGCGCGGCAACTCGCCCACATCGACGCCCTGCCACTGCGCGAGACTTTCTCGCGCCGTACGTTCATCGCCCATCTCAAGCGCATTGCGGATACGCGTGAAGTGATGGCTGAACTGCCGAAAACCGAGCGTGATATAGAGCACGGCAACGTCCCACACGATGCCCAACGGCCAGCCTAGCCACTGCTTGAGCAGCAGGTAAACACCCATCACCACCCCGGCAGGCACCAGCACGGCCAGCGCCCAGGCCACCCAGGCATGGTGCGGCTTGCCCGCGTCGAAGTTGCGGCTGACCGAAAGCGACCAGGCCCGCAGACCGGCGTGCACTGGGTTGCTGCGAGCGAGCGGACGCGCCTGCTCAATCAGCAAGGCCAGCAAAATGGCAATGAAACTCATGTTGGGCAATCATAGCGGCGCAACGCGCCGGTTCGGCGATGGCCGCCAGCGCAAAGGTTTGGTCACAGGCCCTACGCTGAGAGAAAGCGGTACAAATTGCGCAGCATGCCGGCCGTGGCGCCCCAGATGAAATGCTCGTGGCCCTCGGCATCCTGATAGGGCATGGAGTACCACTCCCGTTGCTGGCCGGCAAATTCGAAAACGTGACGGCGATGGTGCGCTGGATCGAGGAGGAACGCGAGCGGCACCTCAAAAACGCGCGCCACTTCAAAGGGATTGGGCTGCAGCACGCAATCCGGTTGAACCAGCGCCACCACGGGCGAGACAATGAACGACGAGCCCGTGAGGTAGATCGGCAGCTCGCCCAGCACCTGCGTGGCGCCTGCCTCCAGTCCCACCTCCTCATGGGCTTCCCGCAGCGCTGTCGCGGTTGCGTCGGCGTCACCCGGATCGGTGCGTCCGCCCGGGAAGGCCACCTGTCCAGAATGCGTGGACATGTGCAGGGCACGCACGGTAAGCAACACCGTGGGCTCCGCGCGCTGCACGATGGGAATCAACACCGCTGCGCGCGCCGGTGCGCGGGCCGAAAAGCGCGGCTCCGCCGCGATCTCAGGCTGCCACACGGGTGGCATTGCGAAGCGCTCGCGCAGCGCCTGCGCCGTGGTGCGCGCTTGCGGCACGCGCGGAAGGCCGTTGTCGATGCCCACCACGGGCACAGTGCGCGGGTCGAAATCGGGGAGCGGTGTGAATGCGGGGAAAGGAGGAAGCGGCGGCATGGCAAGAAAAAAGCCGCAGCAGACGAACGCTGCGGCGGCTTTTTCGCAAGAGTGGGCAGCTTACTCGGCGGCGGCCACGGTTGCTGCCTTCTTGATACGTGAAGGCAGCTTTTCCTTGATACGTGCCGACTTGCCGCTGCGCTCACGCAGGTAGTACAGCTTGGCGCGGCGGACGTCACCCCGGCGCTTGACTTCAATCTTGGCAATCAGCGGGCTGTAGGTCTGGAACGTACGTTCGACGCCTTCGCCACTGGAGATCTTGCGCACGATGAATGCACTGTTGATGCCGCGGTTGCGCTTGGCAATCACCACGCCTTCGTAGGCCTGCATACGCTTGCGCGTGCCTTCGACAACGTTGACGCTGACGATGACGGTATCGCCGGGGGCAAATTCTGGAATGGTTTTGTCAAGGCGGGCAATTTCTTCCGCCTCGAGAGTCTGGATCAGGTTCATTTGAGCGTCCTGCGATCGTGTCCGCGCCATGATTGGCAGTGTCGGGATTGACGGGATGGTCCTGGCAGCATAGTGTGCGGACCGGCCGGGCAGAGGATCGAAAAGCCCGCCATTATAGCGTGCGCCCTTGCTCCGCCTGCAACAGCACCTCATCCGCCGCGCTCAGATGTCCGGCGCGGCGCGCGGTCGCAATCAGGTCGGGACGATGGCGTGCGGTGTAAAGAATGCGCTGGCTGCGGCGCCAGAGCTCGATTTGCGCATGGTGGCCCGAGAGCAATGCTGCCGGCACGCCCTCGCCTTCCCAGATTTCGGGCCGCGTGTAATGCGGGCAATCGAGCAGCCCATCGAGGGCAGGGTTGAAACTGTCGAGCGCGTGGCTGCCGGCGTCGTGCAAAACTCCAGGCTGCAAGCGCGCCACACCGTCAAGCAGTGCCATGGCGGCAATTTCGCCACCCGAGAGAACAAAATCGCCCAGGCTGATCTGCCGGTCCACAAAGCGGTCGATGAAACGCTGGTCAATCCCTTCGTAGCGACCACACAGCAGCACCGCGCCTTCGCCCTGCCCCCACTGCTCGACCGCGCTGTGATCCAGACGCTTGCCAATGGGTGAGAACAGGACCAATGGCGCCTGCGCGCCTTCGTGCTCCGCGCGCGCTGCGCGAATGGCGGCAAGACACTGGGCGAGTGGCTCGGCGAGCATGACCATTCCCGGCCCGCCACCAAAGGGCCGGTCGTCCACCCGTCGGTAGTTGCCTTCAGCGAAATCGCGCGGGCTCCACAAGTGCACCGCCACTTGGCCGGAGGCATAAGCGCGCCGCGTCACGCCACTTGTCAGAAACGGCGCGAACAGTTCGGGAAACAGGGTGATGACGTCGAAACGCACGGCCGCGAAGGCTCAAAAATCGAGCTGCCAGTCGGCCACGATGCGCCGGCCGGGCAAGTCAACCTGGTCAATGAAGGCGGCGACAAAGGGAATCATGCGCTCAACCGGCTTGCCCTCGACCACTTCGCCATCCAGCACCAGCACGGTCTGTGGCCCCGTGGTCAGCAAGTCGCGTACGGTCCCGAGCGCAATCCCCTCGCGGTTCTCCACGGCGAGGCCAATCAGATCCACCCAGTAGTACTCACCGTCGTCCGTCGTGGGAAAACTGGAGCGCGGCACAAAAATGCGCGCGCCGCGCAAGGATTCTGCGGCGCTGCGATCGTCGATGCCCTGCGCCCATGCGACGATACCGCCAGCGTGCTCGCGCGACTGGCGCACATCAAGTTGTACGGTGCCGGAAAAACTTTGCGCGCCGCGTTCATTCGGCTGCAGATACCAAAGGCGGCTCGAAAGCAGCGCAGCCGGCTGGCTGCTATGGGAGAGCACCTTGAACCAGCCCTTGACCCCCCAGGCGTCGGTGACGCGGCCGATCTCCACGGCATCTGGCGGCAGTTCGGCGGCGGGGAGCGCAAGGTTGAAGGTCATGGCAATGGATTCAAAAAAGAAAAAAGGGCGGATGTCGTCAGACACTGACGCCATCCGCCCTCCTCGGTGAGGGGCCGGGTTCAGGCTGCCTTTTTGGCGGCTTGCTTGATCAGACGGTCCACGGTGGGCGAGGATTGCGCGCCCACGCTCTGCCAATAGGTCAGGCGATCTTGCGCAATCCGCAGGCCTTCTTCGCTTTCCTTGGCCGTAGGGTTGTAAAAACCCAGGCGCTCGATGAAGCGGCCGTCGCGGCGCACGCGCTTGTCGGCAACCACGATATTGAAGAAAGGACGACCTTTGGAGCCGCCGCGGGAAAGTCGAATGACGACCATAATTTATCCTTCGGGTGGTGGGCCGGTGCGTAGCAACCGAAGCCCAAGATTCACAACGTAGAGACACGCGACATGGCCACCCGGCCAGCGACACGCTGCAAAGCCGGTCATTATATCTTTCTTTGTCTTCTCCTATGACCCAGATACGCCAAAGTGTCGAGGCCGACCTCGACGCCATCACGAACATTTACGCCCACCATGTACTGACCGGCACAGGTACGTTCGAAATCGATCCGCCGCCGCGCGCCGAGATGGCCGCTCGGCGCGCCGAAGTGCTGGCGCGCAACCTGCCCTGGCTGGTCGCCGACCGCGCAGGAGAAGTCGTGGGTTTCGCCTATGCCAACTGGTTCAAGCCCCGGCCGGCCTACCGTTTTTCTGCAGAAGATTCGGTCTATGTTGCGAACAGCGCCCGTGGCGAAGGCATTGGACGTGCGCTGCTCGCCACCCTGATAGAGCAGGCCCAGGCCGCCGGCGTGCGCCAATTGCTGGCTGTGGTTGGCGATTCTGGAAACCTTGGCTCTATTGCCCTGCACAAAGCGCTTGGCTTTGAGCAAACGGGCTTGATGCGTGCGGTCGGCTGGAAGCACGGCGCGTGGCGCGACGTCGTGCTGATGCAAAGGCCCTTGGGCAGCAGCGACCTAGAATCACCAGAATGAGAATTGTTCCTGCCATGAAAAACAAGACGCTGGCGGCCTGGCTGGCCTTTCTGGGAGGGCCTGTTGGCCTGCACCGCTTTTACCTGCGCGGTTTGGGCGACCCACTCGGATGGCTGTTGATGGTGCCCACCGCGCTGGGCATTTATGGCGTTCGGCGCGTGTTCGAGTTTGGTCAGGACGATGCCCTCAGCTGGCTCCTGATTCCCCTGCTTGGCTTCACAATCGCGGCATGCGCCCTGACCGCCATCGTCTATGGCCTGGCGACGCCAGAGAAATGGAACGCCAAGCACAACCCTGGCGCGGTCCCAGACGCGCTACCCGGCCGCACCAACTGGTTCACCGTGCTGGCGCTCGCAACTGCCTTGCTGATCGGCACCACGGTCCTCATGGCCAGCCTGGCTTTCAGCTTCCAACGCTATTTCGAGTACCAGATTGACGAAGCGCACAAAATCTCGCGCTGAACCGGGTACAAGATAGAAATTGGCGCTTGGCGCCCAACAGGTCTGCCTGTAAAGCTACGCTTTTTATAGCGTTTATCTGCCTTCAATACAGTTGCAGGCTCACCCAGTACGCCACTGCAGCGACGAAGGCGCTGGCCGGAATGGTCAGAATCCAGGCCCAGACAATGTTGCCCGCC
>JAUCDU010000100.1:0-8370 GCA_034674825.1 Giesbergeria sp. | reverse complement strand
GACCTGCTCGCCATGGAACCGCAAGACCGCGCCCGCGCCGGGCTGTTTCTGTCGTTTCAGTCGCCACCCGAGATTCCGGGCGTCAAGAACAACCTGTTCATCCGCACCGCGATGAACGCCGTGCGCGCCGCGCGCGGCGAGGAACCGCAGGACGCGTACGACTTTCTCGGCAGCGCCAAGGCAGCGGCCACCACGCTCGGCCTGCCAGAAAACATGCTCAGCCGCCCGGTGAACGATGGTTTCTCCGGTGGCGAGAGGAAGCGCAACGAGCTTCTGCAACTCTCCTTGCTGCGCCCGCGCCTGGCCGTGCTCGACGAAATCGATTCGGGCATGGATGTCGATGGCGTGCGCGCCGTGGTTGAACTGGTGCAGCGCCTGCGCAGCGAAGGCACGGCTTTCATCGTCGTTTCGCACTACCTGCAACTGATCGAGTCGATGCGGCCCGACACCGTGCTGCGCCTCGCAGGCGGCCAAATCGCCGAGCGCGGCGACATCGCCCTGGCGCAGCGCATAGCGCGTACCGGCTTTGTGCCAACGCCTGAACTGGCCGAGGCCTGAGACCATGAACATTCGCCCCATCACCGCGCACGAGGCCATGCTGATGGCCCGTGAGCACCTCGCCGCGACCGGCTGGGTAGAAAAAAAGAACGAATCCTTCCGCCATCTGCCACCGCCGCCGGCTGCGGCTTGGCTGGCGCAAGCAGAAGCAAGCCCATTGGCCGAGAACGGCGGCTGGACCCTCACCGCGCTTGCTGGCGGTACACCCACCGGAATCACGGCACGCACGCTGTCTGCGACGGACACGGCGCAGCGCGCCGAGCTGTTTGCCGACCTCGATTTGCCAGGCGGCGGCGACGCCGCGCCCTTTGCCTGGGCGCACCGCGCGCTGTGCACTGCGGGCCTGCGCCTGCGGGTGGACTCGGGTACCGCCCAACAACCGATACAGCTCGAACTGCGCCACCAGCTCACGAGCCCGGTGGAGGCGCCCCTGCTGGTGCTCGACATCGCCGAAGGCACGCACTGCGTGCTGCGCGAACTGCATCTTGCGGACAAGGCTGCCATTTCTGGCGGTAAGGTGCAAAACCTGCAGCTGCATGTGCGCCTCGCCCGGGGCGCGAGTCTGCAGCACCTGCGCATCCTGGCACCTCATGCGGACGACCGCTGCGCACACATGGTCCACGCCCAGGTGGGCGAGGATGCCCGTTACGTCCAGGCTTTTGTCGCCGGCGGCAGCAGCTACCACCTGCAGCGCAGCCAGGTGCTGCTCGGCGGCGCAGGCGCTTCGGCTCACATTGCGGGCCTGAGCTGCGCGGCCGACACCAAGTTTGAGCAGCAGGTCTTCATGCGCCACGCCGCGCCGCGCACCACCAGCCACAGCGAAGCGCTGGTGCTGGCAAGCGGCAAGGCGCACACGGTCGCCAACGCCAGCACGCACATTGCCCCGGGTTCCGACGAAGCCGACGTGCACCAGCGGCTCGCCGGCATTCCACTGGGCGGCCAGCCACGGCTGGTGCAGCGCCCGCACCTGGAGATCTACCACGACAACGTGCAGGCAGAGCACGGTGCCACCTGGGGCGCCCTGCCCGAAGACGCCCTGTTCTACGCCCGCCAGCGCGGTCTGGACCAAGGAGCTGCGCGCTCGTTGATCATCGAAGGCATGGCAAACGCCTTGCTGTCGCGCGCCTTTCCTGACGCCACCACGCTCGACGCGCTGACGCCGGTCGATGCCCTCCAAGGCGTGCTGCGCCAGGTGCTGGAGGCCTCCCATGGGTGACATGCTCCCGTCCCGCTGGCTCAGCGCATCGGCTGCCGTGCCAGCCGCGCCCTTAGGTGTTGCCGGGCTGCGCGCGCTGTTTCCGGTGCTGTCCCAGCATATTCAGGGCCACCCGCTGGCCTATCTGGACAACGCCGCCACCACGCAAATGCCGCAGCCGGTGCTGGACGCCTTGCAGCACTTCGAGCGCAACGACCGCGCCAACATCCACCGCGGCGTGCACGCGCTGAGCCAGCGCGCCACCGACGCCTACGACGCTGCGCGCGCCAAGCTCAAGCGTTTTGTTGGTGCAGGCTCTGAGCACGAGCTGGTCTTCACTTCGGGCACCACCGAGTCGCTCAACCTCGTGGCGCATGGCCTGTCGGCACACGCCGGCGGCGGCAAGCCCTTGGAACCAGGCGACGAAATCATCGTCAGCGGCCTGGAGCACCACGCCAACCTGCTGCCCTGGCAGCGCGCCGCGCGCGAGAGCGGCGCGGTGCTGCGCATCCTCTTGCCCAACGCGCAAGGCCGTCTGCGCGCCGAGGACCTGGCCCGCCTGCTGACGTCGCGCACCCGCGTGTTCGCCGTGACCGCCTGCGCCAACGCCACCGGTGAGCGCCCGCCCTTTGCCGACCTCTTGGCCATGGCGCGCCAAGCCGGTGCGCTGACCGTGCTGGACGCAGCCCAGGTGGCGGCGCATGCCGTGCCCGATGTCTCTGCCCTGCCCTGCGATTTCCTGGTGTTCTCCGGCCACAAGATGTATGGCCCCATGGGCACTGGCGCGCTGGTGGGCAGGCGCGAAGCCCTTGAACTGTTGGCACCGTTTCGCGTCGGCGGCGACATGGTGGAATGGGTGAGCTTCACGGGCGCCAGCTACGCCGCGCTCCCGGCCCGACTGGAAGCCGGCACGCCGAATGTCGGCGGTGCCATCGGCATGGCGGCAGCGGCCCAATTCATCGACGCTGTCGGCCGCGAAGCGATCGACCAGCATTTGCACGCCCTGCGTGCACAGGCAGTGCAAGGCCTGTCGGCCCTGCCCGGTCTGCGGGTGCTCTCGCCCGACGCGCTGGATACCGCCATCGTCTCCTTCGTTACCGACGGCGCACACCCGCACGATGTCGGCACCCTGCTCGACGGCCAAGGCATCGCTGTGCGCACGGGCTTGCACTGCGCGCAGCCGCTGCTGGAACACCTGGGCTGCGGGCCGACGACGCGCGCCTCGTTTGCCCTGTACAACACGCCGGAAGAAGTCGAGCGCCTCGTCGCGGGCGTCGCCAAAGCCCTGGAGTTGTTGCGATGAGCAGCGCCGAAACCGACCTGTACCAGGAGCTGGTGCTGGAGCACAAGCGCTCACCGCGCAATTTTGGCCACTTGCCTGCGCCCACGCACCAGGCACGGGGCACCAACCCATCCTGCGGCGACGATCTTTCGGTGGAGCTGGCGATTGAGGGCGGCAAACTGTCCGACATCCGCTTTCACGGCCAGGGCTGCGCCATCTGCATGGCGTCCGCCTCGATGATGAGCGAGGCCGTCAAGGGAAAAGACATTGCGGACGCCCAGGAACTGCAACAACACTTTCGCGCCGTGCTTACCGGTGCAGAAGACGCCGACGGTGCGCCATTGGGCAAGCTCATCAGCCTGGCAGGCGTCAGCCGCTACCCAAGCCGTATCAAGTGCGCGCTGCTGGGCTGGCATGCGCTGATGCACGCCATCGCCAGCAACCCGGCCGCGCCTGCCACCCCGGTATCGACGGAAGGAGAAACCCCATCATGATGAAACGCATGCGCGAAGACGTGCTGATCAACCGGCCCGTGACCGTCGAGCGCATCCCCGACGGCACACCCATGGACTTGCCGGGGGGCGTCTGGGCCCAGGTGACGCAGGCGCTCGGTTCGTTCTTCACCCTCGTCGTTGAAGGCCAGTTGGTGCGGCTCAAAGGCAGTGACGCCGACGCCATCGGCAAGCAGCCCCCAGCAGCGATCGAGCACCCGGAAGATGTGCACCTTGACGATGTCAGTGGCCTGATCTGGGACACGCTCAAGACCTGCTACGACCCGGAGATTCCAGTCAACATCGTCGATCTGGGTCTCGTCTATCGCTGCGATCTGGAACCCATGGATGGCGGCGACGTGCGCGCCCTGATCGACATGACGCTGACCGCGCCGGGCTGCGGCATGGGTGAAGCGATTGCCGACGAAGTCTGCGACAAGGTGTTGGCAATTCCGCGTGTGGGCGAGATCACGGTCAACATGGTCTTTGACCCACCGTGGGACCGCTCGCGCATGTCCGAATCGGCCATGCTGGCACTGGGCATGTAAACGGCTTCATGCGCAAAAAAATGGCGCCTCATGGGCGCCATTTTTGTTGCTGGTGTATGCCGCTCAACCGCCGCAGGCGCCGCCCGAGCAGCAGTGGTGTTCTTCAGCGTCCTCGGGCATTTCCAGCTTGCTGATCAGCACGCGCCACTGGTCCGGACCAGACTGCAAGTAGGCCCACTGAAACTGGCCGGGCGAGCGCGAATCGAACTGGTGGCGCAGCGGGCGCGGGTCGTGGTCGCTGACAATTTGCACGGCCTCACCGGGGAGCAGCTCGTCAAACTGACCAAAGATGGTGGTGTGGCGCTGGGGTGGCGGAATTTGGCGGACATCGATCACGGGCGACTGGGTAGGCAGCATGGGAACCTTTCTTCAGGGTTTCGGAGGGGAACAAGGAACAGGCAAACGGGGTGACTCAGCCATCTTTGCCGTCGAGCCGGCTGCTCGTCAGCCAGGGCACATACATCACGAGATAGATGACAAACGCCACGGTCCACGCGGTCGCAGCGCCCACCAGAGCCTGCGCATACCACTGAGGTGCGACCACAGGCACCAACACCCGCAGCAGAGCAGCGGCCATCACCAGCACATAGGCCAGCACTTCGGCGCGCGATACCTGCAGCGGCCGACCGGTGTGCCCACGCGCCGTGCGCGTGAGCATGCCAATGATCAGCCCGCCGGTAGCACCGACCGCAAGAGCATGGACGCCCACCGACACGCCAACCCAACCCGGCTGTGCAAGTGCGAGCAAGGCCAGACCCAGTGGAATCCACGCATACGCCGCGTGCAAGATCCAGAGAATCGGTTTTTTGAGCGCCACCCTGGAATGCCAGTGCGCCATGCGCGCGGCTTGCAATACCGACGCTGCGACCAATGCGGCAAACGTAATCCAGCCGCCAGATGCAAATACCCACAGCGCCAACGCGACGAAAGTGGTGCCAAGCGCACTGCGTTCGAGCCACTGCGGCACGGCGATCTTCAAGCCGGGTGTCACGCTCATGGTGAACGCAGGAATCACCCGACCCGCCATCACGCACTCGACCATGACGATCAGGCCCAAGGCTGCGTACAGCGCGCTGGTGGGCGGCAGGGCCAGCCAGCCCAATACCGAGAGGTGGAACACCAGGTTCGCCAGCGACAGCAGCACCAGAATGCCCACCAGCGGCAAATTGCGCTTGTTGCCAGCGCGCAAAAGAATGCGCAGCAAAATCACGGCCACGGCTGGCAGCAGCACCACATCAAGCGCCGCGTACACGGGGTACGGTGCAACCCAGGCCGCCACACGGGCCGCCAGCCACAACAGCACCAATGCGCCCAGCAGCGCACCGCGCGGCGTTTGCAGGCCGGTCCAGGCTTTAACGGCCGTGAGCAGAAAGCCAATGATCACGCCGGTGGCAAAACCCAGCAGCATTTCGTGTGCATGCCACAGCAGCGGCGAAACACTGAGATCGAGCGAAACCGCCCCCAGCATGACCGCAACCCAGAACGGAACCGCTATGCAGGCCAGCGCCGCCGCAGCGAGATAGAACGGACGAAAGCCCAATCGAAGCACCGGCCAACCATGGGGCGCCTTGGCAGCAGGCTTCGCAGCACCAGCGCTGACCAGGGGCGGAACAGAGGTTTTCATGGGATTCATATCAGGGTCGGCGCACTTGCACAGGCGGAAGCAAAAATATAAGATGCATTTTATATGTATCTTACAGCGCCTGCTGATTTTTAACAATCAGTTGTGCGCTGCACACCACCATGCGGCTTGCCAACTACACCGATTACACCCTGCGCGTGCTGATGTACTGCGCACTGCATCGCGAGCGCCGCGTCACCATTGCCGAACTCGCGCAAAGCCACTCGCTGTCGAAAAACCACTTGATGAAAATCGTCAACGATCTGGCGCGCCACGGCTTGCTGGAGACCACGCGTGGCCGGGGTGGTGGCTTGCGGCTGCTGGTCGAGCCATCGGCCATTGGCATAGGTGCCGTGGTGCGCTGGTGCGAGAGCGACTTTCGCATGGTCGAGTGCTTCGACGAGACCTCCAACACCTGCCGGCTCAGTCCGGCGTGCCGCTTGAAAAATTTGTTTCAGCGCGCGCTGGCGTCCTATCTGCGCGAGCTCGATGGCGCCACGCTGGCGGATCTCATCGGTGGTGAAACCGCCGATCCTGCTTTTCCCACTGCGCCCGTCATCCCCATCAGTCTCACGCGTCGCCCGTTAAAGGGCAGCATTCCAGCGCATTGCTGAGGCTTCTTGCGCCGCAAAAAATTGCGCCCCATACTCCTGTTTTAATAGCTAATAACGCTTTACCTGCAAGCGCTAGAATCAAAAAAAGCACGCGAACCGAGCGGTGCGCGTGCTTTTGCATCTAGGCCCGCAGGCCCCTACAGGTTTCTCAGGCTTTGCCCTTGGCGTAGTTTGCCAAGCCTTGCATGATTTCCTGGTGCGCAGAATCAATGCCCTCCCAGCCAAGCACCTTCACCCACTTGCCTTCTTCCAGGTCTTTGTAGTGCTCGAAAAAGTGGCTCAACGCACGCAGGCGGGCCGGATTCACATCTTCGACGTTTTTCCAGGCCGAGTACATGCCGAGCACCTTGTTGGTGGGCACGGCCAGCACTTTGCCGTCGATACCGGCTTCGTCTTCCATTTTCAGAATACCCAGGGCGCGGCAGGGAACCACCACGCCTGGGTGCAGCGGATACGGTGTGATGACCAGCACATCGACCGGATCGCCGTCCCCACTGAGCGTCTGCGGCACATAGCCGTAGTTGGACGGGTAGTACATCGCCGTGGTCATGAACCGATCGACAAAAATCGCGCCCGACTCCTTGTCCACTTCGTACTTGATGGGATCGGAATCCATGGGGATTTCAATCACCACGTTGAAGGACTCGGGGAGGTTGGTGCCAGGGGTGACGTTGTTAAGGGACATGAAGAACCTGATTTCTGGTTGAAGACTAGAGACTAACCCTGATTTTACCGGCCACCCCCTTGCGTCCAGCTTGCAGCGGCTGTTTTCGGAGTAAATTGCGGGAGTTGGCCAATCGGCTTCGGGACGGGAGCACGAGGAAGCAACGCAAGCGGAGACCCTCCCATGCGTTGCGTCTCCATTCGTGCGAAACAACACCTGGAGCAAAAAGAATGGCTGGAACCACAGCATCCCATTTCCCTCTCATCCTCGCCCTTGTCTGCGGCCTGATCGCCGTGGCCTACGGCTTCTGGGCCCGCAGCTGGATATTGGGCAAAGACCCTGGCAATCCTCGTATGCAGGAGATTGCCGCCGCGATTCAGGCCGGCGCCGCCGCCTACCTGGCGCGCCAGTACAAGACCATTGCCATCGTCGGCGTGGTGCTTGCCGTGCTGATCGGCATCTTCCTCGACACCCAGACCGCTGCAGGATTCATCATTGGCGCGGTGCTCTCGGGCGCCTGTGGTTTTATCGGCATGAACGTCTCGGTGCGCGCCAACGTGCGCACGGCGCAGGCCGCAACGCACGGCATTGGCCCGGCGCTGGATGTCGCCTTCCGCGGCGGCGCCATCACCGGCATGCTTGTGGTGGGCCTTGGGCTGCTCGGTGTGACCGGATTCTTCTGGTACCTGGTGGGGAGCAATCCGGTGGCCGACAAGACACTCGCCGGCATGCTCGATCCGTTGATTGGTTTTGCGTTTGGCTCCTCGCTGATCTCCATCTTCGCGCGCCTGGGCGGCGGCATCTTCACCAAGGGCGCTGACGTCGGCGCCGATCTGGTGGGCAAGGTGGAAGCCGGCATCCCCGAGGACGACCCGCGCAACCCGGCCGTGATTGCCGACAACGTCGGCGACAACGTGGGCGACTGCGCCGGCATGGCCGCCGACCTGTTTGAAACCTACGCCGTGACGCTGATCGCCACCATGGTGCTGGGCGCGTTGATGCTGACGACTGCGCCGGTCAACGCGGTGATGTACCCGCTGGCGCTGGGCGCCGTGTCCATCGTGGCTTCCATCATTGGCTGCTTCTTCGTCAAGGCCTCACCCGGCATGAAGAACGTGATGCCTGCGCTCTACAAGGGCCTGGCGATTGCCGGCGTGCTCTCGCTGATTGCCTTCTGGTTCGTCACCGCCTGGCTCATCCCTGACAACGTCCTGGGCGGTACCGGCGCGCAAATGAAACTGTTTGGCGCCTGCGCCACCGGCCTGGTGCTGACTGCGGCCCTGGTCTGGATCACCGAGTACTACACCGGCACGCAGTACAAGCCGGTGCAGCACATCGCGCAAGCCTCCACCACCGGCCACGGCACCAACATCATTGCGGGTCTGGGCGTGTCCATG
>JAUCDU010000099.1:0-8429 GCA_034674825.1 Giesbergeria sp. | reverse complement strand
CCGTCACGGCAAGAAACACGGCAATCAGCATGCCGTGGGCCGCCATGGCATGGTTTTGCAGCGAGAAGTACAGCACTGTGCCGTACATCACGCACCAGCAGCCGAGCGTGGCAATAACCGCCGGCGCATGCACGCGCTCAAAGAAGTCCGGCAGGCGCACCAGGCTCAGCGATCCAATCAGCGCAATCACGGCGCCAACCAGCACCAGCAGCGACACCGCAATGTCGGCCCACAGCGGCATGGCGCTCATTCGATCACCTCGCCACGCAGCAGGAACTTCGCCATCGCCATGGAGCTGACAAAGCCGAGCAGCGCTATCAGCAGCGCGGCCTCGAAATAGTTGCTGCTTTCCTGGTGAATCCCCAGCACCAGCATGAGCAGCATGCCGTTGAGCGCCAGGCAATCGAGCGCCAGCACACGGTCTTGCGCGGTCGGGCCGCGCAACACCGGCACCAGCGTGCAGGCCATGGCCAGAACGAGGATGACCAGCGCAATCGGCAAAGCGAAAGCAAGAACGGGGTTCATTCGAAAATCTCCATCAGGGGCCGCTCATAGCGCTCCTTGACCATCGCCACGAAGCTGGGCTTGTCGCCCAGCTCCAGCACGTGGAGCATCAGCATGCTGTGGTCCATCGACACTTCGGCCCAGGAAGTGCCGGGGGTGATGCAGACAATCATCGCCAGCACCGCCAGCGCGTTCGGGTCGCGCAAGTCGAGTGGAATATGGACGAAACCCGACGGGTGGCGGCGCGAACCGGGGAACAGAAACAGGCGCAGCGTCAGCCAGTTCGACTCTACCGTGTCGGCGGCAACCCGCAACCCCAGACGCACGATGGTGATCGGGTGGCGCACACGCACCGGCAGCGGGCGCAGACCGCGTGTGAGCAGCGGAATGGCGATACACAGGAACAGCCCCATCAGGGCTTCGCCCGCGCTCAGGCTGCGGTTGAGCACCATCCACAGGACGAACAAGGCGAGCGAGAGCAGCGGCGCAGGCAGCAGGCGTTTCATGGTTGCTCCTCGCTTTTGGGCGCGTCGGGCGTCGAGCCGGCAGCAACGCTGGGTACGGGCTCGGCACCCAGAATCGCCCGGACGTAGGCACGCGGTGCGTGCAGCGCGTCGGCAGCGGCGTGGGTGTATTGCAGGGCAGGGCCTGCGGCCACCGCGAGCGCAGCGCAGGCCAGCGTCAGCGCCGCAATCGGAATGCCTTCGGCCAGCGTGACGCGCAGCGGCCCCCGCTCCTGAGCCGCCCAGAAATGCGTGATACCCGCGCGAACCAGCGCAGTCAGCGCCAGAAAGCCGCACACGATCAAAACGACCGTGAATGTCCAGCCTTCCCAGCCTGGTTGCTGACCGGACGACGAGGCCAGTCCCAGGGGGTTGAACAGCGCCGTCAGCATGGCGAACTTGCCGACGAAGCCGCTCAGCGGCGGCATGCCCGAGAGCATCAGCGTGGCTGCCAGGAAGGCAAGGCCGACAAAAGCCGTAGCGGCTGGAATCGGCAAGCCGACGACCGCCTCTTCGTTCTCATCGAGATTGAAACCGCGCGTGGGTTCCAGACGCGCATTGAGAAATGGCGCTGCTTCGTCGCGCGGCTCGTACGGGTCGGGTCCATCGCTGGGTACGCGCCAGCGGTCCAGCACATCGCCCAGCAGGAACAGCGCGCTGACGGCAAGCGTGGAACCCAGCAGGTAGTACAGCATGCCGGCGGTGAGCAGGTTCTGCCCGAAACCGGCCGCCGCGAGCACCGTGCCGGACGACACCAGCGTCGCATAGCCAGCGAGATGCCCCAGGCGGTGCGAGCCCATCATGCCAATGGCGCCAAAGAGCATCGTGAGCATGCCGGAGCAGATCAGCCACAGGCTGCCAAACTGTGCCGAAACCCCGGCCTCGCCGCTGAACAACAGCGTCCACAATCGCAGAATGGCGTAGATGCCGAGCTTGGTCATGATGGCAAACAGCGCGCCCACCGGTGCTGTGGCCGCGCTGTACGCGGGCACCAGCCAGAAGTTGAGCGGCCAGACCGCCGCCTTGATCAGAAAGGCGGTTGCCAGAATCGCGGCTGCCGCGTGCAGCAGGCCGCGGTCGGACTCGCGCAGCGTCGGAATGTGCTGCGCCAGGTCGGCCATGTTCAGCGTACCGGTGATGCCGTAGAGCATCGACACGCCAATCAGCAGCAACGAAGACGCCGCCAGGTTGATGGCGATGTAGTGCATGCCCGAAACCACGCGTGCGCGGCCCGATCCATGCAGCAGCAAGCCGTACGAGGCGGCGAGCGTCACTTCAAAGAACACGAACAGGTTGAACAGGTCCGCGGTGAGAAAGGCGCCCGCCAGCCCCATCAGTTGGAGCTGGAACAGCATGTGGAAATGCACGCCCACGCGGTGCCAGCGCGCGCAGGCAAACAGCGCGGCGGCCAAGGCTATAAAGCTGGTGAGCAGCAGCATCAAGGCGGACAGCCTGTCGAGCGCCAGCACAATGCCAAAAGGCGCCTGCCAGTTGCCCGGCAAGTACACGCCCACGGTGTGGGGCGCGCCGTCCTGCGCCGTGCGCAGCACCAGCAGGCACGACACCAGCAGCAGCGCGGCGGAGGAGCCGACGTTGAGCGCCATCTTGAGGCGATGGCGTTCTTCGCCCATCAGCATCATGATGCCCGCCACCAGCAGCGGCAGCAGCACCGGCGCCAGAATCAGGGTTTGCTCGTTGGCAAGGACCATCCAGGGGCTCATGGCAGCACCCTGTCGTCTTCAGGCTCCATGCCTTCCGGGGGCTCGATGCCATCGACGTGGTCGGTGCCCGAGAGGCCGCGAGAGGCGAGCAGCACGACCAGGAACAGCGCTGTCATGGCAAATCCAATCACGATCGCCGTCAGCACCAGCGCTTGCGGCAGCGGATCGGCGTAGTGGGCCAGGTCCTGTGGCACGCCAGCGCGCAGCACCGGCTCCTTGCCCGTCGCCAGGCCGAGCCGCCCCATGCTGAAAATGAACAGATTCACCGCGTACGAGATCAGCGACAGCCCCATGATCACCTGGAAAGTGCGCGGGCGCAGCAGCAGCCAGACGCCAGAGCCGGTGAGCACCCCAATGGCCAGCGCGAGGGTCAGTTCCATGGGCCGGCTCCTGTGGGGTTGTGATTGGAAGTCTGCAGCGCGGCCGCTTCCTCCATGCGGCGCGCGTGTGCCCGGTGCCCGCGCACCGACTGGTGGGCAATCGAGGTGAGGATCAGCAGCGTGGCGCCCACCACCAGCACAAACACGCCGGTATCGAAGAACATCGCGCTCGGCAGGTGAATTTCACCCAGCAGCGGTAGCTCAACGTGCGCTGTGTGGGTCGTCATGAACGGGTAACCCAGCAACAGCGAGCCCGCCCCGGTCGCCAAGGCGGCAAGCAGGCCCACAGCCATCCAGCGTCTCGGGTAGAGCGTGAGGTGCGCCTCCACCCATTGCGTGCCGGAAATCGTGTACTGCAGCACGATGGCCGCCGAGAACACCAGCCCTGCGACAAAACCACCGCCCGGCGCGTTGTGCCCGCGCAGGAACAAGTACACCGCCACCAGCGTGGCAAAGGGGAGCAGCAGACGCACCAGCACGGCCGGCACGCGCAGGTAGCCGACTGCGGTGTCGGTCGCCAAGCGGGGGTTGATCAGGTCGGTGTCCAGGTCGGCTGGCAAGGCGCGCTGCTGCGGCGGCAGGTCAAGCATTTCGATGGCCGGGCGAAAGCGGCGCAGCAGCGCATAAACGGTGAGCGCAGCCAGGCCGACCACCACGATCTCGCCCAAGGTGTCAAAGGCGCGGAAATCCACCAGCAAAACGTTGACGACGTTGCTGCCGCCACCACCGGTCAAGGCGTGCTCGAGAAAAAAGGTCGAGGTGCTGCGCGGAAATGGCCTGCTGAGCATGGCAAACGAGAGCAAGGCCATGCCAGCGCCGGAAAACAGCGCGATCACGAAGTCGCGCGCCCGGCGCCGCGCTGCGCGCAGTGCTGCGGCATCGCGCACGGCCGGTCGAAGCTCTTCATTGCGCTTGGGCAGCCAGCGCAGGCCGAGCAGGATCAGCAAGGTTGTTACCGTTTCCACCGTCAGCTGCGTCAAGGCCAGGTCGGGCGCAGAGAACCACAGGAACGTGATGCAGATGATCAAGCCAGTCGCCCCGAGCAGCGTGAGCGCTGCCAGGCGGTGGTATTTGGCCTGCCAGGCCGTCCCCAGCGCGCAAGCCATGCCGAGCGCCCAGAGCAAACCGAACGACGGCTCAAACGGCAGTGCTGCGCGGTTGCCGATCGGCAAGCCAAGCTTCCACAAAGGCAAGGCGGCGGCCAGCAGTGCGAACAGCACCAGCCACAGCATTTGCCACTGCAGCCTTTGCGTGCCCAGCCAGGCGCGGCCGCGGTGGCTGCAGTACGTGAGGCCGGCAAGCAAAGCTTCGAACGCACGCTTGCCGTCGGCCCAGCCCAGACCTGGTGCGCGGTCGGTGTCGTCTGTGCGTCGGCGCAGCAGTGCGTACAGCAGCACGCCGCCTATCAGCGCGACCAGGCTCATCACAAAGGGTGTGTTGAAGCCGTGCCAGACCGCCAGGCTGTAGGCGGGCAGTTCACCCCCCACCACCGGTCGCGCTGCTGCGCTCAAGACGTGCCCAACCGACCACTGCGGCAGCACGCCGACCACCAGGCAAGCCAGCACCAGCAACTCGACCGGCACGCGCATCCAGTGCGGCGGTTCGTGTGGCACGCGCGGCAGATCTGTGGACAGCGGGCCGGCAAATGTCTGCATGCACAGGCGCACGGAATAGGCGACGCTGAACACTCCAGCCAGCGTGGCGGCCCAGGGCAGCAGGGTCTCGACCAGCGGATTTCCCGATACGAATACGGTCTCCGCAAAGAACATTTCCTTGGACAGAAAACCGTTGAGCAGCGGCACACCCGCCATGGCCGCCGCCGCCACGGTGGCCAGCGTTGCGGTAACCGGCATGGCGTGTGCGAGGCCAGAGAGCCGCCGCATGTCCCTGGTACCGGTTTCGTGGTCGATGATGCCGGCGGCCATGAAGAGCGAGGCTTTGAAAGTCGCGTGGTTCATGATGTGGAACACCGCTGCGACTGCCGCCAGCGGGCTGTTGAGCCCGAGCAGCAACGTGATCAGCCCCAGGTGCGAGAGCGTCGAATACGCCAGCACGCTCTTGAGATCGTGCTTGAACATGGCGACATAGGCGCCCAGCAGCAGCGTGATGAGGCCGGCGCCGCCCACAATCCAGAACCAGGGTTCGGTGCCCGAGAGTACGGGCCAGAAGCGCGCCAGCAGGAACACGCCGGCCTTCACCATGGTGGCAGAGTGCAGATAGGCCGAGACCGGCGTCGGCGCGGCCATGGCGTGCGGCAGCCAGAAGTGAAACGGAAACTGGGCGCTCTTGGTCAGCGCGCCCAGCAGGATCAAACCGAGCGCAACCGGGTACAGCGCGTGCCCGCGCACCAGCGCACCCGCCGCCAGCACATGGTCAAGTTCGTAGCTGCCCACGATATGGCCAAGCACGATCATGCCGGCGAACAGGCACAGGCCGCCTGCGCCGGTAACCGTGAGCGCCATGCGCGCGCCGCGCCGCGCGTCCTTGCGGTGGTGCCAGTAGCCGATCAGCAGGAAGGAAAACAGGCTGGTCAATTCCCAGAAAAACGCCAGCTGAATCAGATTGCCCGACAGCACCACACCGACCATCGACCCCATGAAGGCGAGCAGAAACGCAAAAAAGCGTGGCACCGGGTCTTTGGGTGACATGTAGTAGCGCGCATACAGCACCACCAGCGCGCCAATGCCCAGCACCAGCATGCAGAACATCCAGGCAAAGCCGTCGAGCCGCAGCACCAGTTTGAGACCCAGCGCCGGTGCCCAGTCGATCTCCTGGCGCAGCACGTCGCCCGCGGCTATTTGCGGGAACAGCAAGGCGGCTTGCACCGTGCAGAAAATGGCAATCAGACCGGCAATGGTCGATTCGGTATTGCGCGCAGTGGCCGGAAGAAAGGCCGCGAGCAGACTGCCTACAAAGGGCAGGGCTACCAGCAACAGCAGGGGCAGGTTCGACAAATCCATCTAGTGTGCTGCGGTAGGAGTCGAAGGAGATGGCGCAGAGAAAGGCTGGCCATTCACCGTGAAGCCTTGCTCGGAGAAACGCGCTGCACTTGCCTTGCCAATACCGCGCACGCGCGCTATCAGGTCCGCCCAATCCTTGAAGGCTGCGCGCTCGCGCTCTTGCAGGATGCGCCGCGTGGTTGCGGGACCGACGCCGCGAATGCCGTCGAGTTCGGCTTCGGTAGCGCGGTTGATGTCTACCTGTGCGAACGCAGCACCGCAGCACAGCAGCATGGCGCCAAGAACCAAACGCAAGCCCGTGCGTGCGCCCATCTACAGCTCCTCCACACGCTTGGCGGGGTAGCTGTCCCAGGCCTGGCAGCCTGGGCAGTGCCAGAAATGCTGACGTGCCTCGAAGCCGCAGGCGGCGCAGCGGTAACGCGTCAGCGGGCGTGCCGCCGTATCGAGCGCTGCCTGGATTTGCGGGTGAAATTCTTCGTGTTCAAGCCGCTCTCCGGCAAGCCATTTGGCCGCCGCGACAAGCGAGGGCTCGTGCTCCAGATGGCGCAGGTACCACATGCGGCTGTCGTCTTCGTGCAGTTTGCCTTTGGCGTGCGATGCCGAAAGCGCCACGATCGCGTCCAGTACGTCCAGCGACGGCGCCTGCGCATAGTGGGAGGTGAGCAGCTCAAGCACTTCGGACTCGCGCTCGGCTGCCTTGGCGATGTCGGCGAGCAGGCTTGCTGCCAGCGGCAGTGCGGCAGGCGCCTGAAGGCGGAGTTCGCGCAGCAATTCCAGCGCTTGTGCGCCGTTGCCGGCTTGCTGTGCCATGCGCGCGAGCTCAATGCGTGCGCGCGCCGCCAAGGGTGCTGCGGTGAGCGCCCGCTGCAGCAGTGCGATAGCGCTGGCCTCGTCGCCCGCTGCACGCTCGCTCAGTGCCTGCTCGCACAGGTAATGCGCCTGGCGTGTGCTGAAGTCGCCCTGTCCGGCGGCGTGCATGCGGCGCGCGACATCGGCAGCCTGGGGCCAGTCGCGCGAGCGCTCAAAAATGGCAAGGCGCGCCAGACGTGCCTCGCCTTCAAAGCTGGTGCCTTCCAGGCGCGCCAGCGCGTCCTCGGCGCGGTCCAGCAGGCCCGCTTTGAGGAAGTCGAGCGCCAGCGCATGCTGGGCCCGATCGCGGTCGGCGCCGCTCAGGTCGCCGCGTGAGAGCAAGTGCTCGTGTACGCGCACGGCGCGGTCGTACTCGCCGCGGCGGCGAAACAGATTGCCCAGTGCAAAATGCAGCTCCGAAGTGTCGGGGTCGTTCTGCACTGCCTCGATGAACGCGTCGATGGCCTTGTCCTGCTGCTCGTTGAGCAGGAAATTCAGGCCTTTGAAGTAGGCCTTGGGTGCGTCGCGGTTCTGCGCGCGCAACTGGCGCAGATCAAGGCGCGAGGCGCCCCAGCCCAGCATGAAGACGAGCGGTATGCCCAGCAGCAACCAGCTGAGGTCAAACTCCATGGGGCGGAACCGAATCGGGCGCAGCGGGCAGGTTTTGGTCCACGGCCTTGTCGGTTTGCACGCGTTTGGCCGCGCTTCTGTGCTTCCACCAGCGCGGCACCATGCCGAGCACGCCCGCGATCAATCCGAAGGCAAACGCGGTCAGCACCACCAACACCAGGGGCGCGCGCCACTGCGTGCCGAAGAACAGGTGCACGGTGGCGTCGTGCTGGTTGTTCAGCGCAAAGGCGAACAAAGTAAAAAAGATGGCTGCCTTGAGCAGCCAAAAGAAGTATTTCATGGCATTCCCAATTGGTGGGACGATTCTACGAAGCCCGGCTGCCAAACTGCCGGGGACGACCACCCGGTCCAAAAAAAAGCACTGTTTTTGCTCGCCAGCGCTTGTGGAGCAAACGTATCGAGCTATCAATACTATTGCATCACGAGCCAGAAGGCGGATGCGATAGCAGGTCGGTGCGTTGGTCTACGGCTTCGCGCAAGGCTTTGCCGGGCTTGAAATGCGGCACGCGCTTGGAAGGAATCGCAACGGCCTCGCCGCTGCGGGGGTTGCGGCCCATGCGGGGCAGGCGGTGGCTGATGGAAAAACTCCCAAAACCGCGCACCTCGATACGGTGGCCCCGCACCAAAGCATCGCCCACGGCATCGAGCAAGGTCTTCACGGCGATTTCTGCGTCGCGGTGGGTGAGTTGATCAAAGCGCTCGGCCAAGGCTTCCACAAGGTCGGATCGGGTCATGTTTGGGGGCGTAGACGTGAAAACGGGTGGGTGCATTGTGCACCCACCCGTGGAATGGAACGCCGGCGCGCCAGGCGCCGGTGCGGCAAGCTTACTTGTCCGAGTTGTCCAGCTTGGCGCGCAGCAGGGCGCCCAGGCTGGTCGTGCC
>JAUCDU010000098.1:0-8432 GCA_034674825.1 Giesbergeria sp. | reverse complement strand
GGCTCGCCTGGCGCAGCTCGCCCGGCGCATCGAGCCGGCGCTGATCTCCGAACATCTGGCGTGGTCGCACTGGCGCGGCATCTACCAGCCCGACCTGCTGCCGTTTCCCCGAACACACGCGGCCCTGCTGCGCGTCGCCGAAAACGTGGCGCGCACGCAAGAAGCACTCGGGCGCCCGATAGCGCTGGAGAACCCCAGCCACTACCTGCACCTGGGCGACCACGAGTACAGCGAACCCGCATTCTTTGCCGAGCTGGTGCGCCGCACCGGCTGCCAGTTGCTGCTCGACGTGAACAACGTGTACGTGAGCGCCCGCAACCTGCGTGGCGCCGAGGCGCCTGCAGTGCAGGCGTATCTCGACGACTACCTCGATGCCTTTCCCCTGCACGCCGTGGCGGAGCTGCACCTGGCCGGCCACCACCCCGACCCGGTGCATGGTGAGATGCTGCTCATCGACAGCCACGACGGCCCCGTGGCCGAACCCGTCTGGGACGTGTACCAACGCGTGCTGGCACGCACCGGTCCGGTGCCCACCCTGATCGAACGCGACGCCGAGCTGCCACCGCTTGCCACTCTGCTGGCCGAACGTGCGCGCGCGCACCAGGCGCTTTGCGACACGCTGCAGGAGGAGCCGGCATGCAACTGAGTGCCTTCCAGGACGGATTCTGCGCCGCGCTGCGTACGGATGCCCCTGCGCCCGCCTGGATGGACGCGCTGTGCGCCCAGCCCGGCTTTGCCGTCTATCGCAACAGCGGCCGCAAGGCAGCGCTGGACGCGCTGCGCGCCAACTACCCCACAATGCTGCAACTGGTGGGCGAAGACTGGTTTTTCGGCGCCGCGCAGGCCTACCACGCGGTGCAGCCACCCACCGACGGACGTTTGATGGACTATGGCGCCGGCTTTGCGGCGTTTTTGGCCGGTTTTGCGCCCGCCGCCGAACTGCCTTACCTGAGCGAGGTGGCGCAGCTGGACCGCGCGTGGACCGAAGCGCATCTGGCGGCCGACGCACCGCCGCTGGCCGCAAGCTGGATGGCCAGCCAACCGCCCGACGCCTTGGGCGCAGCGCACATTGCGCCGCACCCCGCGGCCCGCTGGCTATGGTGCAGCGAGCACCCCGCGTATTCCATTTGGCAGCGCCACCGCGACGGCCTGTCCGTCGATGCCGCCCTGCCTTGGCAGGCGGAAGGCGCCTTGCTGACACGCCCGCGCGGCGCTGTGCAGTGGTGCGCCTTGCCACGCGCCGGCGCCGTCTTCCTGGACGCCTGTGCCGCCGGCCGACCGCTTGCCGAGGCAGCCGAAGCCGCGCTGGCGGCAACACCCGATGGCGCCCCCGAAACCCTCGCCCAACTGATGGCGCTGCTGCTTGCCAGCGGAGCCTTGTGCGCGCCTGCGGGCGCTGAGGAAACGACATGACCACCACCACTGCCCTGCCCCACCGCCCATTGCCTACGCAGGGGCACCTGGCGCGCCTGCGCCATCTGGCCGAACGCGCCACGCCGCACAGCCTGTTGGCCCTGGCCAACCGGTTCGCCATTGCCGGCATCTTCTGGATGTCCGCGCGCACCAAAGTTGATGGCTGGTTTCACATCACGGACAGCACCTACCTGCTGTTTCGCGAGGAATACCGGTTGCCGGTGATCCCCCCAGAATGGGCCGCGCAGATGGCCACGGTGTCCGAACACCTGTTTGCCGTCCTGCTGGTGCTCGGGCTGTTCACGCGCCTCTCGGCGTTGGCGCTGCTGGGCATGACGCTGGTGATCCAGGTGTTCGTCTACCCCGACGCCTGGCCTACGCACCTCTCCTGGGCTGCGCTGATGCTGTATCTGGTCGGGCGCGGCGGTGGCGTGCTGTCACTGGACCGCTTGCTGTTTAAACGCTAGCGAAGGCTTGCGTGCGCCCATCTAGAGCCGGTCAGCGGTCGATGGCGGACAGAGGCCGAGTACCATCACGCGCGTATGTGCCTTGTGGGTCACTTTTTGCAGTTTTGGAGGCGTTTCCGCACACTGCGGGTCGCCTGCTTTCTTGTGCTGATCCACAGTGCTCTGGGCGTTGGCCAGGCATGGGCAGCGGACGCGTCTTCGGCCAGCGTCTACCTCGAAGACATGACCTGGACCGAGGTAAAGGCCCGCATTGACGCCGGCAGTACCACCGTCCTGGTGCCCATCGGCGGCACCGAGCAAAGTGGGCCGCACATCGTACTGGGCAAACACAATGCGCGCGTGCGCTACCTGGCCGGGCAAATCGCACAACGCCTGGGGGGCGCGGTGGTGGCGCCCGTGCTGGCCTATGTGCCTGAGGGCGCCGTGCACCCGCCGGAGGCGCACATGCGCTTTGCCGGCACGATCTCAATTCCCGATGCGGCCTTCGAAGCAGTGCTGGAAGGCGCAGCGCGCTCCTTCAAGCAGCATGGTTTTCGCCATGTCGTGTTTCTCGGCGACCACGGCGGCTACCAGCAACTTGAAGCACGCGTGGCCAACCGCCTCAACCAGGCGTGGGCCAGCGACCCGAGCTGCCGCGTGCATGCGCTGCCCGAGTACTACCAGGCAACGCAATCGCGCTACGTGGCAGAACTGCTGCGCAAAGGCTTTGGCCGCGCGGAGATCGGCACCCATGCCGGCCTGGCCGATACATCGCTGTCGCTGGCCGTTGACCCTTCCCTCGTGCGCATGGATGAACTGAACCGGGCGGCGCAGGTCGGAAAACAAGGCGGCGTTTACGGCGACCCGCGCCGCGCATCCGCTGAACTTGGACGCATCGGTGTGCATCACATTGTGGACAGCAGCGTGGCAGCCCTGCACGCCCTCTTGCAGGGGCAAGCGCACTCCGGCCCATCGTCCACTCCCCTCAAAAAATCGAATTCGCTCCCATGAAAGCATTGCTTCTTCTCCTGACTGTGTCCACCGCAATGGTCGCCAGTGCAGGCAGCCGCCAGGAGGCCACCGCATCAATGCAGGCGCGGGGCGTTACTGCGGGCTCCACGCCACCCGCAATCAGGACGGTGCCTGGCATGCCGCCGGTACCCGACCCGCAAAACCTCTACAGCGAGACCACGCCAAACCATTTGAGTGCAGCCGTGAAGGACCACCTGGAGCGGGTGTATGTGCCCAACTTGCGCGGCAAATCGGTCTCGGTGATCGACCCCAAAACGATGAAGGTGGTGGACACCTTGCATGTCGACAAAGGCCCGCAGCACGTAGTGCCGTCGTGGGATTTGTCGACCTTGTGGGTGGCCAACAACGCCGAGCGCAGCAACAAGGGCAGCCTCACGCCGATTGACCCGCGCACCGCACACGCTGGCAAGTCGGTGCCCGTGGACGATCCTTACAACGTGTATTTCACACCCGATGGCGCGTCGCTCATCGTCGTCGCCGAAGACCGGCGCAGACTGGATTTTCGTGACCCGAAAACCCTCGCCCTGCAGTATTCGATCGACACACCAAAGTGTGGCGGCGTCAACCACGGTGATTTCTCGCTCGACGGCCGCTATGCCCTCTTTACCTGTGAATTTGACGGCACCGTGGCCAAGATCGACCTTGCGGGCCGGGTGGTGCTGGGCTACCTGAAGCTCAAGATGCCTGCAGTGCGTTTTTCAGAATCGATGGCCGCACGCAACCCCATGGAAACCGAAATTTGCACGGCCACGAAAGGGATGCCGCAGGACATCCGCATCTCGCCCGACGGCAAGCGCTTCTTCGTCGCCGACATGCATGCCGATGGCGTGCATGTGCTGGACGGCGATGCGTTCGTGGAAGTCGGCTTCATCCCCACGGGGCTGGGCACGCACGGCCTGTACCCGAGCCGCGATGGCAAGCATCTCTATGTGGCGAACCGCGGAACACACCAGATTCACGGCGCCCAAAAGGGTCCGGGCAGGGTCAGCGTGATCGATTTCGCTACCCAGACCGTCGTGGCGCAATGGCCTGTCCCCGGGGGCGGAAGTCCCGACATGGGCAATGTCAGCGCCGACGGCAAGTGGCTCTGGCTGTCCGGTCGATTTGACGATGTGGTGTACCGGTTCGACACCAGCACCGGTGCCGTCGCCAAGGTGCGTGTCGGTGCCGAGCCGCACGGATTGACCGTCTGGCCGCAGCCCGGGCGCTATTCGCTGGGGCACACGGGCAACTTGCGCTGAATCCGGGGTTGCGGCGGGCCGAGGCGCTTCAGAGAACGGATCGCACCCAGCGCACGATGTCGGCCGCGCCCAGCGCGCCGGAGATGCGTGCCGCTTCCTGCCCGCCCTTGAACAAGATCATGGTGGGAATGCTGCGGATGTTGAAGCGCGCCGCCGGCTGCGCGTGCGCTTCCGTGTCGAGCTTCGCCAGGCGCACCTGCGGCTCCAGTTCGGCTGCTGCCTGGGCAAAGGCCGGCGCCATCTGGCGGCAGGGACCGCACCAAGGCGCCCAAAAATCCACCAACACTGGAATCTGGCTGCGCCCGATGTGGCGCTCGAATGTTGCCGCATCGAGTGCCAACGGGCTTGCGGTGAACAGCGCTTGGTGGCATTTGCCGCAATCCGGGCTGCTGGCGAGCTGGTCAGGGGCAAGGCGGTTCGTGGTGTGGCAATGCGGGCAGACGATGTGCAGGGGGTCGGTCATGGCGGGGGCTCGGGTGAGGTAATTCTCGGCAGATGGCGGTCAACTGCCGGCGATTCAAGACCGCGTTGTCCTGCACGCGCTGGCGCGCCGTCTGCTAAGGTGACAGGCCATGCCGCTGATGCCCTCGCTCACTTCCTCCCACGCCCTTTTTCTCGATTTCGACGGCACGCTCACCGACATTGCGGCCAAGCCGCACGCCGTGCGTGTGCCCACCGGCCTCGTGCCCACGCTCTCCGCGCTGCACCGCGTGCTCGGTGGCGCGCTGGCCATCGTCACCGGGCGCAGGGAAGCTGATATTGACGGTTTTTTGAACCCGCTGACATTGCCCCTGGCCAGCGAACACGGCGCGCAGTACCGCTTTGGCGATGGCCGAAGGCCGTCGGTGGATGTGCCCGAACTTGGCCCGGTGCTGCAGGCCGCCGAGCGTCTGGCGGGTGAGCACCCGGCACTGCTGGTTGAGGTCAAGCGCGCCAGCGTGGCGCTGCATTTTCGCCAGGCGCCGCATTTGGCACCCTTGTGCCGCGAGGCGCTCGAACACGCCATGACCGGCCTTGCCGGGCTGGAGCTGCTCTGCGGCAAATGCGTGTACGAAGTGAAGCCCGCCGGCATCCACAAAGGCCAGGCCATTGCTGCGTTCATGCGCGAGGCACCGTTTTCTGGACGCACGCCCATATTCGTCGGCGACGACGTGACCGACGAAGCGGGTTTTGCCACCGTGATCGCGCTGGGCGGCCTGGCCGTCAAGGTGGGCGAAGGCCCCTCGCGCGCGCAATACCGCTGCATGACGCCGGCCGCCCTGCGGGGCTGGCTGTCGGCATCGCGCACGTCTCTGGAGCACGCTGCATGAGCACTCCCCGCCAACCCGCCCTGTCGCCTTCCCTTGCCAGCTCGCTCAGTTTGGGGATGATTGGCAATTGCGCCATCAGCGCGCTGATCGACGCCCAGGCCCGCATGGTCTGGTGCTGCCTGCCCCGCTTCGACGGCGACCCGGTGTTCAACGCCCTGCTGGAGCCGGGCGAGCACGGCAGCCACTTCGCCATTGAGCTGGAAGACCTGGCTTCAAGCGAGCAGTGGTACGAGCCCAATACCGCCATTCTGCGCACGCGCCTGATCGACAAAGCGGGGCACGGCGTCGAGATCACCGATTTCGCCCCGCGCTTTTTCAGCCGCGCCCGCTACTTCCGGCCCATGACGCTGGTGCGCCGGGTGCGGCCCATCGAAGGGTCGCCGCGCATTCGCGTGGTGCTCCGGCCGCGTTTCGACTGGGGCCAGAGTGCGCCGCGCGTGACACACGGCAGCAACCATATTCGCTACGTGGGCGAGAACATGACGCTGCGCGTCTCGACCGACGCGCCAATTGCGCACGTGCTCGCGGGCCAGCCCTTTGTGCTCACGCGCGAACAGAATTTTTTGCTCGGCGCCGACGAAACGCTGGACCACGGCATCGCCGACACGGCACGCATGTTCGAGCAGGAAACGCTGGAGTACTGGCGCACCTGGAGCCAGCGCCTGGCAGTGCCGCTGGAGTGGCAGGAGGCGGTGATCCGCGCGGCCATCACGCTCAAGCTTTCGGTGTTTGAAGACACCGGCGCCATCGTGGCCGCCATGACCACCAGCATTCCCGAATCGGCCGACAGCGGACGCAACTGGGACTACCGCTACTGCTGGCTGCGCGACGCGTTTTTCGTCGTGCGCGCGCTCAACAGCCTGTCCGAAGTCGGCACCATGGAAGACTATTTGCGCTGGCTGGGCAACATCGTCACCGACGCCAGCAGCGGCCACATTCAACCGCTGTACGGCATTGGGCTGGAGCGCGAGCTGCCCGAAAGCACCGTGCCTACGCTGGCGGGCTACCGCGGCATGGGGCCGGTGCGCGTGGGCAACCAGGCGGCCGAGCACTTCCAGCACGACGTGTACGGCAACATCATCTTGGGCGCGGCTCAGGCTTTCCACGACCACCGCCTGCTGTACCGCGCGGGGCTGGCGGAGTTCACGCGGCTGGAGCTGGTGGGCGAGCAGGCGGTGCGCGTCTATGGCCAGCCCGACGCCGGCATGTGGGAGCTGCGCACCCGCGCCCGCGTGCATACCTCGTCCGCACTGATGAGCTGGGCCGCGTGCGACCGGCTGGCAAAAATTGCCACTGCGCTCGCGCTGCCCGAGCGCGCCGACTACTGGCGCGCCCACGCGGCGCGCATGCAAAGCGAAATTCTGGAAATGTCCTGGAGCGCAGAGCGGCGCGCTTTTGCCGAGAGTTTTGGCGGGTGCGAGCTGGACGCCAGCGTGCTGCTGATGGCCGAAGTCGGCCTGATCGACGCACGCGATCCGCGTTTTGTCAGCACCGTGGACGCGATGGAGAAAAGCCTGTGCGACGGCCCCTACATGCGCCGCTACGAGGCGGCGGACGATTTCGGCAAACCCGAGACCGCCTTCAACATCTGCACGTTCTGGCGCATCGACGCGCTGGCGCGCATCGGCCGCAAGCAGGAAGCGCGCGCCATTTTCGAGACCATGCTGGCGGCGCGCAATGCGCTCGGCTTGCTGTCGGAAGACACGCATCCGGAAACAGGCGAGATGTGGGGCAACTTCCCGCAAACCTATTCCATGGTGGGCATCATCAACGCAGCGGTGCGGCTCTCGGCACCCTGGGACAGCGTCATTTGACGCGCAATCGCGGCAGCGTCCGACACTCCCGCACCGTTGCCATGCCGCATGATGCCGCCATGACTTCCCCCGGCCGTCTTGTCGTCGTCTCCAACCGCCTCGCCGACCCACGCAAACCCGCTGCCGGCGGGCTGGCAGTAGCCTTGGGCGAGGCGCTGTCGCAAAGCGGCGGCCTGTGGTTTGGCTGGAGCGGGACGGTGGACAGCAACGGCGTTCCTGGCGAAGGCAGGCTGCAGACGCGCCAGGCCGGCCGGGTCACGCTGGCCACGGTGGACCTGGCGCGCGAAGACCACGACAGCTATTACCTGGGCTACAGCAACAGCGTGCTGTGGCCGGTATTCCATTGCCGCCTGGACCTTGCCGACTTTGATACCGTGGATGTCGCCGGCTACCGGCGCGTGAACCGCATGCTGGCGCGCAAGCTGATGCCGCTGCTCAAGGACGACGACGTCATCTGGGTGCACGACTACCACCTGATTCCGCTGGCGGCCGAGCTGCGTGCCTTGGGCTGCCGGCAGCGCATTGGTTTCTTCCTGCACATACCGCTGCCGCCGCCGGTCATCCTGGCGGCCATTCCGCAGCACCAGTGGCTGATGCGTTCGCTCTTTGCCTACGACCTGGTGGGGCTGCAAAGCGAGACCGACGTACAGCATTTCGATCGTTATGTGCACGATGAAATGGCCGCTGAGCGCGTTGGTCCGCACCAGTTCCGCGCCTTTGGCGCCACGGTGCGCACGCAGGCCTTCCCCATCGGTATCGACGTGGCCGAGTTCGAGCGCCTGGGTCAGGCTGCTGAGGCGGTAGAAACCTGCGAGCGCCTGAAAAACGAATATGCCCGCCGCCGCCTGCTGCTGGGCATCGACAGGCTCGATTACTCGAAAGGCCTGCCGCAGCGCGTGCGCGCCTTTCGCAACATGCTCAAGCGCTACCCCGAAACGCACAGCGACGCGACGCTGATCATGATTGCCTCGCCCTCACGCGACGATGTGCACGCCTACGCCGATCTGCGCCAGGAGCTCGAAGGCCTGTGTGGCGCTACCAACGGCGACTATGGGGAACTCGACTGGATGCCGGTGCGCTACATCCACCGCATGGTGCCGCGCAAGCGCGTTCCGGGCCTGTGCCGCGCGGCACACGTGGGCTTGGTCACGCCGCTGCGCGACGGCATGAACCTGG
>JAUCDU010000097.1:0-8508 GCA_034674825.1 Giesbergeria sp. | reverse complement strand
CCAGCACGGGCCCAATGAAGGCACAAGGAGATTGACACCATGACCGAACAAGCCACCGTCGTCAGCGACGACGTCACCTACACCCCCGGCGACGGCGCGCCGATTGCCATTCCGCGCGGCCCGATCGAGATCGAGCGCAGCGAAGACAGCGCCACGCTTTCCTGGACCGCCGACAACAACGCCGCCGGCTCGGCCGCGATGCCACGGGCCGAGTTCGAGCGCTACGTCAGCGAGGGCAAAATCGCGCTGGGTCAGAAAAGCTGAGGCAATTTCTTTTTTTGATAGCTACAAACATAAGACCAACAAGCGCTGGAGGCCAATTTGACTGATATTTCACTGCCCCACGCGCAGGATGTGCTCGACTTCTGGTTCAACGACGTCACGCCGCAGCAGCACTTCGCCAAGGACGCGGCACTGGACGCGCGCATCAGCGAGCGCTTTGGCGCCCTGCTGCAGGCTGCACGACGCTGCGAGCTGGCGGCCTGGCGCACCACGGCCGGCGGTCGGCTGGCGGAAATCATCGTGCTCGACCAGTTCTCGCGCAACATCTACCGCGACCAGGCGAGCGCGTTTGCCAACGACGCGCTGGCACTGGCGCTGGCGCAGGAACTGGTCGCAGGCGCGCACGATGCCGAACTGCCGGTCACGCAACGCGCCTTTGCCTACCTGCCCTACATGCACAGCGAGTCGCTCGTCATCCACGCGCAGGCAATGGTGCTGTTCGACCAGCCGGGGCTGGAAAACAATTTTCGTTTCGAGAAAGCGCACATGGACATCCTGCAGCGCTTTGGCCGCTACCCGCACCGCAACGCGGTGCTGGGCCGCAGCTCGACGCCGCAGGAGCTGGACTTTCTGGCCCAGCCCGGCTCGTCGTTCTGATACGGTTTCGCAATCAAAAATAGAACTGCGTTGCCTGGCCTTGCCGTACGCCTGTACTGCCTGCGGCCTCGCGCCTTGTTCTCTCTTCGATTGCAAAACCGTATGAGGCGCTGCGGTGCCTTCGGCGCTGGTTGACAGTCGCTAGTCGCCCAGCGGGCGCGTCAGATAGACGCCTTCGCGGCCGACCACGGGCGCGCGTGTCGGCATGAACACGGTGCAGTCGTCGCACAGCGCGCGAATCTCGCGCGCGCCGTCGGTCGCGATGAGCTCGCCCTTGGCAAAGGTCTCAAACCCGATGAGCGGCCGCACGAACGCAAACTCGGGTGTCTCCACCATGAAGGTTTCCAGCAATTCAAAGCGCCGCGCCGGCGCGGGCGGCGCCGTGGCGGCGTGCTCGACCAGCCCGAAATGCGCCAGGAACCCCAGCGCGACGGCGATGGCCGTCTCGCCCGACGCCTTGCGAAAGTGCTGGCCGCATTCGGCCACCAGCGCAACGCCGCTGCCGCTGGCTTCGCCATGGCGGCCGTGCTCGATCAGCGGTACGCCCGTGCCCAGGCCGCGCGGCATCACCAGGTGCACCGCCGGCACACCTATGGCGCGCGCCGCGCGCGCGTTGCGCTCAAACGCCGGGTAGACCCAGAACGGCTGCACATCCTGGCTGGTGGAATGCAGGTCGAGGATATGGTCGGCTGCGGCCACCACCGGGCGCAGTTCGCGCGCGCGCAGCAGTTCCGGGCTGACCGCCGTGCCCTCCAGCTCGGCCACCGACCACACGCGATTCAGGTTGTGCACCAGCTGGCGGCTCTCGAAGGGCTGCTCGGCGTCAAAGCTCTCGTACGCAGCCACATTGGCAAAGCTGACCGTGAGCGTACCGATGCGCGGGCGCACCTTGTTCTCCAGCAGGTGCAGCGCCGCCACCATGCCGCAGAACTCGTTGCCGTGCGTGAGCGCGTTGACGAGCACGTGCGGTCCGCTCTTGCCGGAGTCAAAGCGGTGCACATAGTCCACGCCGACGTTGCCGCTGCGCCAGGGCGAGAGGTCGCGCGGCAGCACCTCAAAAGGGGTGGATGGGGAAGACATGGTGTGGGCCCTGCTGGTTAAAACTTCAACACGCGCACGATCTCGACGCGGCGATTTTTCTCGCGCCCGGCGCGACTGGCGTTGTCGCCCACCGGTGCCAGCGGCCCGACACCGTGCGCGCTCAGCCGGCCCGCAGCAATGCCGAAGTCGTGCTCCAGCCGATCGACCACGGACTGCGCGCGCTGCTGCGAGAGCTCCATGTTGGCGCGCAGCTCCCCGCTGTCGTCGGTGTGCCCGACCACATAGAAGCGCTCTTCGGGGTGCGTCTTGAGGTAGCGTGCCGCACTGGCGAGCGCGGCGCGGCCACCCTCGTCCAGGGTGGCGCTGCCTGCGAGAAAGTGCACGCCTCCAAGCACGGCCTTGCCGTCCGACAAATCCTTGGTGAACGCCAGGTCTGCCTGCGCCGGGGCAGCAGCAGGCGCCGCAGCGGCTTGCGGTAGCTCGCGCAGCACGCGCGCCTCGACGATGTCGATGGCGATGTACGCGCCTTTGCGCGCTTTGGAGGTCTCATCGTTCTTGGGCCAATCAACCGCAACCAGGCGCACGGTCGTGTTGTCCTGCTGGAAGGTGCCGGTGCGCAGGCTTGCCGGGCGCGCCGACGAGAACACCTGGGCAGTGCGGATGTTGGGCAGCGCGTCGCGCCGGCCCGGCGCGCAGCCGGCCAGAAAATTGACCCACTTGGCCGGTGCCGTGCTGCTGTCCTGGGCCGAGTCGTACAGCGTCTGAAACCCCTGCGCCGCCAGCGCCCTTGCGTGGCTGTCGTAGAGCTGCGCTGCCGTGGTGTTGCCCGCTGCCTCGTACCACAGCCGCGTGACGCGGCCATCGAGCGTGAGGGCCGGCTCGGCATAACGCCGACGCCCGGCCTCCAGGTCAAAGCCGGTGTAGGTGGTGGTCTGAAAATCGATGCTGCCGTGCGCGAGTTGCTGGTAACCGATCAGCACGCTGCCGGGGTAACGCGGCACCAGCGGGTGGTCGCGCCCGCCGGCAATGTCTTGCGCGCCAGCACCTGCAGCGGTGCCCAGCATCAAAGCCAGCAGCGCCAGCCAAACGAAGCAAAATTTTCGAACCATGCGGTGCACCTGATGTTGTTTTTTTTACTGGGGCATTGAGTCGCTTGCGCGCGAAACGTTCTATCCGCGCTGCGGTTCGCCGCGCACCGCGCTTGCCGGCGCGCCGTCCTTGCGCTGTTTGCGCGCCGCTTTTTTGATTTCGCGCGCGGCTTCCTCCAGCGCGCCAGCGGCGCGCCAGACCTCAAATTCCTCAGGCGTCTCGAGTGTGATCCGGCCCAGCACCGCAGTGCGAAAGTCGGTCAGCACGATTTCTGCTGTTTTTTGCACGTTGATGCGCCCGCCCGCCATGACGGCCCCACGTTTGCGGCCAATGGCTTCCAGCAGCTCCTGGTCGTTCATTTCGGCCAGCGCCTGCGGCTCTAGCTTCAGGCGGTAGCGTGCCTCCAGCAACGGCGCGTAGTGCGCCTGCAGGCGGCGCAGCAGCTCCAGGGCGACCAGTTCCTCGTCGTAGGCGTTGCGCCCGACGGCGCCGCTGGCCGCCAGGTGGTAGCCGCTCTCGGGCGCGGCGATGCGCGGCCAAAGCATGCCAGGCGTGTCCCACAAATAGAAGTCGTCGGCCAGCGTAATGCGCTGCTCAAGCTTGGTGATGCCGGCTTCGTCGCCGGTTTTCGCCTGGCGCTTGTTCGACAAGGTATTGATGAGCGTCGATTTGCCCACGTTGGGCACGCCGCAAATGAGCACCCGCATCGGCTTGGCCATGCCACCGCGGTTGGGCGCCAGCAGGTGGCAGGCGTCTATCAGTCGGCGCGCAGGGGCACTCTCGGACGCGTCCAGCCCCATGGCGCGCGTGTCCTCCTGGGCGTTGTACCAATCGACCCACTCGGGCGTGCGGGCCGGGTCGGCCACGTCCTGCTTGTTCAGCACCTTGAGCGTCGGCTTGTGGCCGGTCAGCTCGGCCAGCAGCGGGTTGGCGCTGGAGCCGGGCAGGCGCGCGTCCAGCACCTCGATGACGACATCGATGTCCTTGATGCGCTCGCCAATCGCCTTCCTCGTCAGGTGCATGTGCCCGGGGAACCACTGAATCGCCATCCATTTGCCTTGTCAAAGTTGCGAGTCGCGCCGCCCGTCGCTGTGTTTGCAAGCGGCCACGCGTGGTTTGCAAGCTTAAAGCAATGCGAATCGACACCCCGGGCGGTGACCTGATGCAGCTCATGGCAAACCGGCCCGGCACGCGTTAGGCTTGCGGCCCATGGACTACGACATTCTCATCAGCGGCGCCGGCCCTGCCGGTCTGTGTCTGGCGCGCGCGCTCTCGGGCTGTGGGCTCTCCATCGGGCTGGTCGAGCCACAGCCGCTGGCCGTGCTGGAAGCGCCCGGCTACGACGGCCGCCAGATTGCGCTCACGCAGCGCTCGGCGCAGCAGATGCGCACGCTGGGCCTGTGGGAGCGCATAGAGGGCTACGACCCCACCGCCTTCTCGGCGCTGCGCGACGCGCAGGTGCTGGACGGCCATTCGCGCTACGCGATGCGCATCGACCACAGCCTCGGGGGCCACGACGAGCTCGGCTGGCTGGTATCAAACCACCTGATTCGCCGGGCCGCGTTTGCCGAGATGCGCGCAGCGCAGGCGCAAAACGGCGATATCACGCTGCTGGCCGGCGAGAGCGTGGCCAAGGCGCATGCCGACGACGAGGCCGCGTATGCCACGCTTGCCAGCGGCAAGGAGCTGAAGGCACGCCTGCTGGTGGCTGCCGACAGCCGCTTTTCGGGCACGCGCCGGGCCATGGGCATCAGCGCCGACATGCACGACTACGGCCGCTCGATGATGCTGTGTGTCATGACGCACGAGGTGCCGCACGAGCACGTGGCCTGGGAGTGGTTTGGCTACGGCCAGACGCTGGCCCTGCTGCCCATGAACGACGCGCCAGAGACCGGCGCGCACCGCGCGAGCGTGGTGCTGACGCTGCCGCACCACCAGCTTGAAGCACTGGAAAAACTCGACGCGCCGGCCTTTGGCGAGGCCATGGGCGAGCGCTTCTCGCACCGTTTGGGCCGCATGGAGCTGGCGAGCACGCGGCACTTGTACCCGCTGGTCGGCGTGCGCCCGCACCGCCTGGTGGCCAAACGCTTTGCCTGCGTCGGCGACGCCGCTGTCGGCATGCACCCGGTCACGGCGCACGGCTTCAACGTCGGCCTGCTCGGGATTGCCACGCTGTCGGAAGCCATTCGCGCCGCGCAGCAGGCTGGCAACGACATTGCCTCGCAGCGCCTGCTGGCCGACTACGAACGCGTCCACCGGCGCGCAACCTTGCCGCTGTACCTGGCGACCAACCTGGTCGCCCGCCTGTACACCGAAGACGCCGGCCCCGCCCGGCTGCTGCGCGGCGCCGCGCTGCGCATGGCGCAGAACTTTCCGCCGTTCAAGCGGATGGTCGCAGCGTCGCTGTCGGGGCACCACTGAACTTCCAAAACGATAGCTACCAGCGCTTACGCAGTAAGCGCTATAGGCTGTTTTTGCTTAAATTTTTGAGCGCAGCCCCTGTGCCACTGTCGGGTAGGCCAGCCGCAGGCCCAGCTCGCACACCATGCGCGTGGCATCCAGCCGGCGCGACTCGCTCATGAAGCTCATTTGCATCGCGCCCAGCTGCTCGGCCATGTCGCGGCGGGGGATGCGCGGCGGGCGCGGCAGGCCGTACAGGTCGGCCGCCAGGTCGAAATAGTCGCCCATGGGCAACTGGCTTTGGTCGCTCAGGTTGTAGATGCGCTGCGGCGCGCCACGCCACAGGGCGGCCAGGCAGGCGCGCGCCAGATCGTCGGCGTGGATGTGGTTGGTGAACACGTCGTCCTGCGCCTGTAGTACCGGCGTACCCCGGCGCAGGCGCGCTTCGGGCGGGCCAGTGGGTCGGTCAGGCGCGTAGATGCCCGGCACACGCAGCACGCTGGCGCGCACGCCGGCACGCGCAAAGCGGCGCACGCTTTGCTCGGCATGCACCCGGCGCCGGGCGCGGGCGGTTGCGGGAGCTACAGCGCGCGTCTCGGCCACCCAGGCGCCGCCGCAGTCGCCATAGACGCCGCTGGTCGAGGCGTATACCAGTGATTTAGGCAGCGTGCGCAAGCGCAGCGCAGCCAGCAGCTTTGCGGTGCGCGGGTCGGTCGCACCCGCCTGCGGCGGCGGCGCCAGGTGCAGCACATGCGTGGCCACCCCGGCCAGGCGGCGCAGCGTGGCGGCGGCGTCCAGATTGCCCACGAGCGGCGCCGCGCCCAGGGCGCGCAGCTCGCCCACACGCGCGGCGCTGGAGGTCAGCGCCAGCACGCGCAGGCGCGGCGCCTGGCGGCCTTGCGAGAGCGCGCGCAGCACGCGCACCCCCACATCGCCGCAGCCGACGATGAGCAGCCGGGGCCGGCGAAAGCGCGCGGGCAGCGCGCCAGAGGGACTTTGGTTTGAAGGCAAAATCAGACACCGTTTTGCAGAACCTTGAGGATACCCAAAGCATGACCAGCGACGCGCCCGCGGCACCGCCCTTCCAAATTTCTGTGCTGCCAAGCGGCCGTACTTTTGTTGCAGAAGCGGGCGAGCCGATGCTGGCAGCCGCCATCCGCTCGGGCGTGGGCATGCCGTACGGCTGCAAGGACGGGGCCTGCGGCTCGTGCAAATGCAAAAAGATTTCCGGCACCGTGGTGCACGGCGAGCACCAGCAAAAGGCGCTCAGCACAGAAGAAGAAGCCGCCGGCTTTGTGCTCACCTGCTGCGGCGTCGCGCACAGCGACGTAGTGCTGGAATCGCGCCAGGTGACAGACGAAGGCGCGTTCCCGATTCGCAAGCTGCCAGTGCGCATTGCCGAGCGCGAGCAGCTCTCACACGACGTAATCCGCCTGCGCCTGCAGTTGCCGGCCACAGAAGCGTTTCGCTACCACGCCGGCCAGTACGTCGAGTTTCTGCTGCAAGGCGGCGTACGGCGCTCGTACTCGATGGCCAATGCCCCGCACACCCAGGAAGCCGTGGGCGGGCTGGAGCTGCACCTGCGCCACATGCCTGGCGGAAAATTCACCGACCACGTTTTCGGCGGTATGAAAGAACGCGACATCCTGCGCATCGAAGGGCCGTACGGCAGCTTCTTCCTGCGCGAAGACTCCGACAAACCCATGGTGCTGCTGGCCTCGGGCACCGGCTTTGCGCCGGTGAAGGCGCTGATCGAGCAACTCCACCACAGCGCCAGCACCCGCCCGGTGGTGCTGTATTGGGGCGGGCGGCGCCCGCGCGACCTGTACATGGACGCCTGGGTGCGCGCTCAGCAAGCGCTGTTGCCGCAACTGCAGTACGTGCCCGTGGTGTCCGACGCGCTGCCGGAAGACGCCTGGAGCGGTCGCACTGGCTTTGTGCACCAGGCCGTGCTCGACGACTTCGCTGATCTCTCGGGCCACCAGGTCTATGCCTGCGGCGCGCCCATCGTCGTCGACAGCGCGCGCGAGGCGTATTGCGGCGCGCGCGGCCTGCCGGCCGAAGAGTTCTTTGCCGACGCCTTTACTTCGGAGGCAGACAAGCACGGCGCCTGAGGCTTCCAGCGAGGGTTCGCGCTTAGTGCGCCATCGCCCGGCACGCATCGGCACAGCGCTTGCATGCGGCCGCACAAGCTTGGCAATGGTCCATCTGGTGGCTGCCGCACTCCTTGGCACACGCGTCGCAGGCCTTGGCGCACAGCGCACACAGTGCCGCAGCGTGCTCGCTGTCGCGCGCCATGAGCGTTGCCGCCAGGCGGCACAGGTCGGCGCAATCGCGGTCCAGCTCGATGCAGCGCGCCATGGCTTGCACATCGCTCTCCTTCAGGCACGCGCTGGCGCAGCCCTCGCAGGCAAGTACACAGGCCTGGCACGCTGTGATGCAGTCTGCGTAGCGTTTGGGGGTGTTGGGTAGGTGGTTTGCAGTATTCAAAGCTTTTCTCCATTGGCGGATGACAGACTTCTTTGTATCGAGCGGGTCAGTACGCGTCTGTAGGAGAGCGCAGGTGACAGCACGCTTGCACAGTTTTTTGCACAATGGGGGCATGAAACTCCGCACCCTCCTCCTTGCCAGCGCCGCCGCCGCCGCGCTGTTTGCCACCGGCGCGCAGGCGCAAGACGCATCCAAGCCGATTCGCCTCATCGTGCCCTACGGCCCCGGCGGCCCGGTGGACATCACCGCACGCGCGCTGGCCGAAGCCGCGCGCGACACACTCGGCACCATCGTGGTCGAGAACAAGCCTGGCGCCGGCGGCAACATCGGCGCCGACATCGTCGCCAAGGCAGCGCCCGACGGCAACACCATTGGCATCGCCGCCACTGCTACCCACGCCGTGAACCCCTGGCTGTTCAAACGCATGCCGTACGACGCCGCCAAGGACTTCGCCGGCATCACGCAAATGGTGCGCGTGCCCAACGTGCTGGTGGTGAACGCCGAGATGGCGAAAAAGCACAACATCAAGACGCTGGCCGACCTGATCGCCTACGCGCGCGCCAACCCCGGCAAGCTCAACTACGGCAGCGGCGGCAACGGCAGCGCCGG
>JAUCDU010000096.1:0-8534 GCA_034674825.1 Giesbergeria sp. | reverse complement strand
CAGCAGTTGGTGACGCAGGGTTTCTACAGCGCCGCACAGTTGGATGAAGCGCGCCGCGCCGCTGCTGTGGCGCAGGCACAGGCCCGCAGCGCGCGCGCCCAGGTGCAGGCCAATGCCGATGCCGGCACCGACGTGGTGCAGACCAAGGCGCAGCTCGATGTCGCACGGGCCGGCACGCAGGCAGCACAGGCGCGGCTGGCACAGGCGACGCTGCGCGCGCCTGCCGATGGTCGCGTGCTGCTGCGCCAGGTTGAGCCGGGCCAGATCGTGCAGCCGGGCAAGGCCTTGCTCAGCCTGGCGCTGGCCGGGCCAACGCAGCTCGTCGCCCAGGTGGACGAGCGTTTCCTGGAGCAACTGCGGCCGGGACAGAGCGCGAGCGTGGTGGCCGATGCTTTCCCCGACCAGCGCTTTGCCGCGCAGGTATTGAGCCTGGCGCCCGCCGTCGACGCGCAGCGCGGTGCCATCGAAGTGAAGTTTGCGCTGAACGGCCAGTCGCCAGCGTTTCTGCGCGAAGACATGACGCTGTCGGTCGAGGTGGAAACCGCGCGGCGCGAGGCCGCGCTGGTGCTGCCGCAGTCTGCACTGCGTCCCTCTGCCGATAGCGCTTCGCGTGGCGACGTGCCCGATGCGCAGGACGCGCGCGAAGTGCTGGTGGTGCAAGACGGTCGTGTCCGACTGCGCAACGTGCGCCTGGGTTTGCACACACTCGGTGCGGTGGAGGTGCTGGACGGTTTGGCCGAGGGTGAGCAAGTGCTGATGCGCAGCGGTGGCGCCGATGGATCACCTCAACCGGGCCAACGTGTCCGTGCCCAGCCAGTGGTCTGGTCGCCCGCAGAAGGCGTCAGACAAGGCACAACGCGCGAAGACGCTGGTAGTGTCATGTCCAACGCTATGGGGCGCTAGCTCGCGCACGCGAGCATGCATCGAGCTGACTCACATTTTTCGTTCTCAGCAACACCATAACCATGACTGAAGCCTTCATACGGGATCTTGAGGCCCAACTCCGCACCGCGCAACTGGAGGGTGATGTTGCCGTGCTTGATCGGCTCATCGCGGACGACCTTCTTTTTGCGGGCCCTGACGGCGCGCTTGTGACCAAAGCCCAAGACCTCACTGCATACCGTGACAAGGTGCTTCGCATCACGGCGCACCAACCGCAAGAACTGCGGCTACGCTGCGTGCGTGACGATGTTTATCTGGTGTCTTTGCGTGTGCGTGTGTCTGGCACTTATGCGGGTACCCCGTTTTCCTCGCTGGGCCGCTATACCCGCGTGTGGGCAGACGACGCAGATGGCTGGCGCATCGTGGGCGGGCAGGTCGGCATGGTCCCAGAAAATGCGAACTGATCTGTTGGACCTGCCACCGCATGTCTGCTAAGTACCAACGATAGGCAGGAAATCAGCACGATGCTCTGGCCCGGCTTTGAACTGCGCGTAGCGCTGCGGTTTCTGCGCGAGGGCCGCATGCAGACGGTGCTCATCATTGTGGGTGTTGCTGCGGGCGTGGCGGTGATTGCCTATATCTCGGCGCTCATCAGCGGTCTGCAGTCGAGCACGCTGACCAAAACCTTGGGGGCGCAGGCCCACATCACCGTAAAGTCGCCGGACGACCGGGTCACGCCGGCGGCCGTGCTGGTTCCCGGTACCACGGTGCTCAGCGAAACCCAGCCGCGCGCCCAGCGCCTGCGCTCGGTAACCAACTGGCAGGCGCTGGTGCCGCTGCTAGAGCGCATGCCGAATGTCGCGGGTGTGTCGCCGATGGTGTCGGGCGCCGGTCTGGCGCTGCGCGGCGAGGCGGTGCAGTCCATCGCGCTCATGGGCGTGGAACTGGACCGCTACGACCGCGTCGTCGGCCTGCGCAGCAAGGTGGTCAGCGGCGTGGCGCGGCTGGCGCCGGGCGAGACGATTCTGGGGCGCGAGTTGGCGCAGGACCTGGGCGTGCGCGTGGGCGACCGGCTCACGGTGCAGACCGGCGGGCGCAGCGGGTCGCTGCGCGCAACCGCGCTGGTGGACCTGGGCGTCAAAGACCTGAACCGCCGCACCGTCATCGTGCCGCTGCGCGAGGCGCAGAACCTGCTGGCACTGCCGGGCGGCGCGACCAGCCTCGATCTGACGCTCTCCGACGTGTGGGTGGCGCAGGCCATGGCAGACAAGCTGCGAGCGCAGTTCCCCTACAAGATCGAGAGTTGGCAGGAGAGCAATGCGCAGCTGGTGTCTGCCCTGAATGCCCAGTCCATCAGCACCGGCATCATCCGCGGCGTGGTCCTGGCTGTGGTGGTGCTGGGCATTGCCAGCGTGCTGGTGGTGTCGGTGGTGCAAAAGCGCCGTGAAATTGGCATCCTGCGCGCCATGGGTGCCACGCGCGGGCAGGTGATGCGGGTGTTTCTGGTGCAGGGCGCGGTGGTCGGTGCGCTCGGCTCGCTGCTGGGTTTGCTGCTCGCGGTGGCGCTTATCTTTGTGTTCACCCGCTTTGTGCGCGGCTCTGACGGTTTGCCGCTGTTCAGCATCAGCCTGCCGCCCGCGACCGCGCTGCAGGTGGCGCTGATTGCCACGGTCTGCGGCGTGATCGCGGCGATCGCCCCGGCCCGTAGCGCGGCGCGGCTGGACCCGGCGCAGGCGATTCGCATCTGACCATGGCCGCGCCCGTTGCACGCGGAGCACTGATTGCGCTCAGCGCCATCCGAAAGAGCTACAACGTCGGCCGCCCCAGCGAAGCCGAGATCCTGCACGGCCTTGACCTGCGCGTGGACGTTGGCGAGTTCATCGCGCTGATGGGCCCCTCGGGTTCGGGCAAAAGCACGCTGCTGAACCTCCTGGGTCTGCTGGAGCGGGCGACGGCGGGCGAGTACCGTTTGCAGGGCGAGGCGGTGCAAGACCTGGACGATGCGGCGCTTACCATGCGCCGGCGCCATATCCTGGGTTTCGTCTTCCAGTTCCACCACCTGCTGCCCGCGTTCTCGGCGCTGGAGAATGTGACGCTTCCAGCGCTGATGGGCGAGGGGCGGGTCAGCAAAGCGCAGCTCGAGCGCGCGCGCAGCCTGCTGGACGCTGTGGGCCTGGCGAGCGCCATGAACAAGCGCCCGGGCGAACTTTCGGGCGGCATGCAGCAGCGTGTCGCCATCGCCCGCGCGCTGGTGCTGAATCCGCCGCTGGTGCTGGCCGACGAGCCCACTGGCAATCTGGATACGGCTTCGTCCGCCGAGGTATTTGCGCTGCTGCGCCGCATCCACGTTGAGCGCGGCACCAGCTTCATTGTGGTGACGCACGACCCGAGGCTGGCGGCGCGCTGCGACCGGCTGGTGGAGTTGGTGGACGGGCAAATCGCACGCGATGCAACCATCGCCGACGGCGCGGAACCTGTGCCCAGCGTATTGCCTGTCTCACGACCCTAGTGTCATGAGTTGGAGCTTCGTTTCAGAAAGCTGCCGAAAATCGTCGCCATGCCGCGTTGCACATCCGCGCGATAGCACCGGCTACCGCTGTGGTGTGCGCCTTGCCTGACGACGATCTCGACAGCTTTCACTTTTTTCAACCTGCTTCCAACCCACGACGCTAGAGGGCTGTTGAGTTCTATGGCTCTGTCCTGCGAACGCTATCCTCACTTCTTCTTTGGAGAAATCTGGAACTGGCCACTGAAAGCGCGGCTATCCCCGGCGTTGCTACCAAACTGGCCGTCAAACATGCCTTCGATGGCAGACAGTTTTTTTCCTTCCATGGTGACCGACTTGATGGTGAGGGTGCCTGACTTCGACGTGTAGTCGCCGGCCAGGCCTGCTTCTTTGGCCTCGCCAATCACAACGGTGCCGCTTTGCGGACCTTGGCCTTCCGGACCCATTTGATAGGTTCCCGGCTCGGCCTTGCCGGCCGCGATTTGCAGGCTGAGGGTGCCGAAACTTCCCATGGCCTGCTTCCTCTTTTCTGCTGGATCGGTCTCTTGGCTGGCTTTCTTGGCCTTGGCTTTGTCCACCCAGCCTCCCAAGATGCGCACGCTCAGTGGCTGGCTTGAGTAGCTGGGAAGAATGGCAGCGCTCGCAGTGGCATCGATCGCCAGACCATCGCCCTTGATGGTGAACCCCCTCTCGGAGATTTTGGCCTTGCTGGACGTGATTTCGGGGGGCGATGTGGGGGCTGATTTGGCGTCGGAGGAGGGACCACACCCGGCCAGTGACACCGCCAAGCCTGCGACCACGAGTGGCAAGAACGAGCGCGCGCAAAAAATGCAAAGGACGAAGGGAGAGAATTTCATGGCGCTGCTCCTGTTGCGCGAACGAATCACGCGAAGGCTGGATGGGAATAGGTCGAAAGTCGTAGCACGGGACACCGTGGAGACCGAGAGGATCGTAGCAGTGCAATTTTTGCTATGAAAAATAGAGCTGATCGCGTTTAAAAATAGAGCCCTGGAGGCCGGTATGAAGGCAAGTTTTGCAACGCCTCGTTGGCCGCAACCCACTGCCAGCAGAAGCGCCGGACAGGGAGAGGCTTGAGCACCGTGAAGGGCGTGGCATAGCCCGGCAAGTCAGAGGCTGCTCTGAATGAGAGGAAGCTTCGGAGTGCGGAGTGCGATCAGCGTCCGGCCGAAAGCAGATCAACCCGACTGGAGCGGCGTCGGGTGCTCCGGCGTGTTGGCGTGGAATACCCGTCCCATTCGAATCGCACTGGCAAGCCGCACCGAGAACCCATTGCCACAGCTCGAGCTGGCTGTGACGCCGATCTCCTTGGACATGGGGGTGCCGGCACATCAGCAACGATGGGCAAGGCGTCCATCGGCATCTGTTGGAACGCCTCTTGGGTCGGTCGAATCTTCAAGAAGGCTGTCGGACGGTGCTGCCTTCGAGCCTGCGGTAAATCGTCTGTCGGCTGATACCCAGCTGCCGCGCCGCCTGGGTGACGTTGCCACGCGTGCTTTGCAATGCTTGCTGGATGGCCGCGTGCGACAACTCCTGAAGATTGAGTGTGGCTTGCCGGCCTGCTACAGGGTTTGCGGGGAACGGTGCAGACGCCGGGTTTTGCGAAGGAAACGACAGGGCCGCGATCAGGTCATCGGGCATGTGGGTCCAGTCCAGCGTGTCTTCGTCATCGTTCAACATGGCGCAGGCAGTGCGCAGCACGCTGGCGACTTGGCGCAAGTTCCCGGGCCAGGCGTATCCCGCCAGCTGCGCATACAGCTCGGGCGCCAATTGCAGTGGGCGCTCCGGGTGCAGGTCTTGCAGCAGGCGCTGGGTCAGCGCCGCGAAGTCGCTGCGCTCACGCAGTGCTGGCAACTGCAGCGTCAGGCCATTGATGCGGTAGTACAGGTCTTGGCGGAACCGTCCTTGCGCAGCGGCTTCCAGTAGCTGGCAGTGCGTAGCGCAGACCAGGGCAAAGTCCACTGAGACCGCCGTGCCTGACCCGACCGGGGTAACACTGCGCTCTTGCAGTACGCGAAGCAAACGCGTTTGCATGGGCAGCGGCATATCGCCGATTTCATCGAGAAACAGCGTTCCGCCATCAGCTTCGCGCAGGCGCCCGAGGCTGCCCTCCTTGCGTGCGCCGGTAAAAGCCCCTGCTACATAGCCAAATAGCTCGGCTTCGATCAGGGTTTCGGGGATGGCGCCGCAGTTGATGGCCACAAAAGGTGCGCCGCGCCGGGGCCCGCTGGCGTGCATGGCGCGAGCAAAGACTTCCTTTCCGACGCCACACTCGCCCTGAATCAGCACCGCAATCGGTTTGCCCAGCACGCGGCGGGCTTTGTCGGCAGCAGCGCGCGAGCGTGCATCGCCGGTATCCAGGCGCGCCAGGGCATCGTCGGCAGCCGGGACGGTGCCAGCGCGTGCGCCTACCACCCCTGCGGGGCTGGGCCATGCAGCCGCATCCACTTGCACTTGTGCAAACAGCACGGCGCCGTTGTGCAGGCGCAGCATCTGCGTTTGCAGGGGGCGGCGCTGGTGCTGCGTGAGGAGCTGCTCCAGGCGGACGTCGAGCACATGTTCGAGCTGCGCCCCGCCAATGTCTCCGATCTGCAGGCCCAGTTGCGCAAGAGCGGCGCGGTTGGCGCCAATGATCCAGCCGTCGCTCGACACCGCGACGATGCCCTCGGCCATGCTACCAATGCCTTCGGGTTGCGGGTGCAGATGCAGGCGGATGTCGCGCTTGCAGGCGGCTGTGATCAAGCGGTTCTCGATCATGCGGGCTGCCGTGCTGACCAGGCCCAGCGTGTGCGCGTGCGCGTGGCCGCTTCGGTGGTCGCTGGAGATATCCAGAATGCCCAACATCTCGCCCGTGGCCGACACAATGGGCGAGGCGGCGCAGGTGAGGAAGCCGTTGCGCTCCAGGAAATGCTCCGAGCCATGGATCTGCACGGCGCAGCCCTCGACCAGCGCCGTGCCAATGGCGTTGGTGCCGCGATGCTCTTCGTGCCAGGACGCACCGCACGACAGGGCTACGCGCGCCGCCTTGTCGGCAAAGTGTGCGTCGCCCAGGGTGTGCATCAGCATGCCGCGGGGGTCGGCGAGCACCACCACGCTCTGGCTGTGGCGCACCTGATCAAACACGTATTCCATGATGGGGCGCGAATGCGCCAGCAGCGTATGGCTGGCGCTCAGGGCGTGGCGCAGGCTGCCACTGCTGACGGGGTCCGGTGCCCGTACGCGCGCATTCGGGGCGAGTCCCGCAGCCATGCTGCGCGACCACGAACGCGCGAGCCGCTCATTGACCAGGCCACTGGGGCATTGGCCAAATTCAAGCAGATGCTGCCTGGCCTGTCGCAAGGCCAGGGGGGCGGAATTCGATGGCACGAAAGGTCTCCTTCGCCGAGGGCTGATTTGCCCGGTTTTTGACCCAGTATGGACGGGCGTGCAAGGGTGCGCAAGGGATGGACGCAGCAGAACGGTGCAAGTGATCCATTTCGTGACAGTTGTCGCAGGAGGGAGCGTTGCAGCGGACGGAGTTCCTTCCGAAGCGCTCGCCATGGATTGAAAGAATCAAACAAATCAATGACATAAGCGAGCTAGCGGCCTGGCACGGTTTGTGAATGGTTGCTGCCGTCTGGCTGTCCAAGTGGGGTGGCTGGATCGACATTCCACCTGGAGACAAAAACATGACCGTTTACGCAGCCCCCGGCGCCGCTGGCGCCAAAATCGCCTACCAACCCCAGTACAACAACTTCATCGGCGGCAAGTTTGTCGCTCCCGTCAAAGGCCAGTACTTTGACGTGGTGACGCCCATCAGCGGCAAGGTCTATACGCAGGTGGCCCGCTCCACCGCCGAAGACATTGAGTTGGCCCTTGACGCCGCCCACGCCGCCGCCGATGCCTGGGGCAAGACCGATGCCGCCACGCGCGGCAACATGTTGCTGAAGATCGCCGACCGAATCGAGCAGAACCTGGAGCTGCTGGCCTACGCCGAAACCGTGGACAACGGCAAGGCCATCCGCGAGACGCTGAACGCCGACATTCCGCTCGCCGTGGACCATTTCCGCTACTTCGCCGGCTGCGTGCGGGCGCAAGAAGGCGCATTGAGCAACATCGACGAGAACACCGTGGCGTACCACATCCAGGAACCTCTGGGCGTGGTGGGCCAGATCATTCCCTGGAACTTCCCCATTTTGATGGCCGCCTGGAAACTGGCGCCGGCCATTGGTGCGGGCAATTGCGTGGTGCTCAAACCGGCGGAAAGCACACCCGTGTCTATCCTCATCCTGGCCGAGCTGATTGCCGACATCCTCCCGCCCGGCGTGCTCAACATCGTGAACGGCTATGGCCGCGAAGCCGGCATGCCGCTGGCCACCAGCAAGCGAATTGCCAAAATTGCCTTTACCGGCTCCACCACCACGGGCCGCGTGATTGCGCAGGCCGCCGCCAACAACCTGATTCCCGCCACGCTGGAGCTGGGTGGCAAGTCGCCCAACGTCTTCTTTGCCGACATCATGGACAAGGACGATGCGTTTCTGGATAAAGCCGTGGAAGGCCTGGTGCTGTTCGCCTTCAACCAGGGCGAGGTCTGCACCTGCCCATCGCGCGCGCTGATTCAGGAAAGCATCTACGACAAGTTCATGGAGCGTGTCTTGAAGCGCGTCGCCGCCATCAAGCACATGAACCCGCTGGACACGGACAGCATGATGGGTGCGCAGGCCAGCAAAGAGCAGCTCACCAAAATCCTCTCGTATCTCGACCTGGGCAAACAGGAAGGCGCCGAGGTGCTGGCCGGCGGTGGCCAGGCCCACTTGGGCGGCGACCTGGAAGGCGGCTACTACGTGCAGCCCACGCTGTTCAAGGGCCACAACAAGATGCGCATTTTCCAGGAAGAAATCTTCGGCCCCGTGCTGGCGGTGACCACCTTCAAGGACGAAGCGGAAGCCCTGGCGATTGCCAACGACACGCTCTACGGCCTGGGTGCCGGCGTATGGAGCCGCAACGGCAACGTGGCCTACCGCATGGGCCGCGCCATTAAGGCCGGGCGCGTGTGGACCAACTGCTACCACGCGTATCCGGCGCATGCGGCGTTTGGTGGCTACAAGGAATCGGGCATTGGGCGCGAGACGCACAAGATGATGCTGGA
>JAUCDU010000095.1:0-8602 GCA_034674825.1 Giesbergeria sp. | reverse complement strand
ACTGCTCATGGATGCGAAAATGTGGGCTGCCAAGACTTTCTGACGACGCAATGAAGCGACTCCCTCTGGCGGCCCTGGTGGCCGCTTTTTTCATATTTCTCGTGCTGTCGGTGTCGGTGCGCCAGGCGGTATTGCTGCTGGTGGGGATCGGCATGGGCGTGGCACTGGCGGGTGCACGCTTTGGCTTCACCACCGGCTGGCGTCACCTGATCGAGCGCCGCGACCCGCGCGGCGTGACCGGCCAGGTGCTGCTGCTGGCCCTGGCCAGCCTGGCGGCATTGCCGCTCTTGGGGCAATTCTCTGAGCTGCACGCCGCGCTCGGCCCACCGAGCGTGAGCCTGCTGGTGGGCGCCTTCTTCTTCGGCCTGGCGATGCAAATCGCCGACGGCTGCGGCTCGGGCACTTTGTACAAGGCAGGCTTGGGGGTGCCGCTCAACATGGGCATCTTGCCGCTGTTTGCCTTGGGCAGTTTTCTGGGTTCGGCGCATCTCGAGTATTGGCTGGCCTTGGGACAAATCGAACCCGTCAGCCTGCCTGCACAGTTGGGCACGGGGGGTGCGCTGGCGCTGACGTTTGCGTTGCTGGCCCTGACGGTGCTGGCAGTGCGCGCGTGGGTGGGCGCCGGCAAGCAGTGGCTCGAACGGCGCTGGGTGTGGGGCGCCGTGGCGCTGGCTGCGCTGGCCACGCTCAACCTGCTGCTGGCGGGCCAGCCGTGGGGCGTGGTCTATGGGTTTGGGCTTTGGGCGGCCAAGGTATCGGTGGCCATGGGCACGTTCGATCCGTCTGCCAACATGTTCTGGAGTCAGGCCGGCAATGCGCAGCGCCTGACGCAAACCATCTTGATGGACGTCACCACGATCACCAACATCGGCATCCTGGCCGGAGCGCTGTGGGTATCGTCCAAATCGCCTTCTGCCGGAAAAAGCCTGACAGGGCAGCAATGGGCGATTGGCCTCGTCGCTGGTTTCGTGCTGGGCTACAGCTCGCGTCTGGCTTTCGGCTGCAATGTGGGCGCCATGCTCAGCGGCATTGCCACTGGCAGCCTGCACGGCTGGATCTGGGTGCCGCTGGCGTTTGGCGGCACACTGATTGGCGTGCGCCTGCGCCGCCGATACGGGTTCTGACAGGAGACGCACCTTGAGCACAACCAAACGTCTGCAAACCGTCTTCTGGCTCAGCCTGCTGGCCTTCATGGCATGGGACTATTCGGCTTCGGCCCCGGTGGATTTGCGCAATGAGCCACCGCTGATTGCCGCCGGCTCGGGTCAGGCCACGAGCGGCGGGCATTGTTCCATGGCCAAGTGAGGCCGATGCCCGCAGCGTCAGAGCCGCAGCCGACAGATCGGACGCACCCCGACGAGCCCCGTAGGCAAGAAAGTCAGCGAATGCTTTCGGCCACCAGGCAGTCGGAGCCCAACGGATCACGGTCAGAATCTGGTTTGCCGACCGCGTCGATGAACCGATTCGGGTCGCGAACCACAGCGGTGAAGACTGCTTCGATCGCCAAGACATCGGTCCCGCCGAATTTTTTGCGACTCGTGGTTCGCATGCCCATGATGCGGGCCACCCCAGAAACGACCCCTGCGCGAGTAATCTGCGTGAGTTCAAGATGGCCGCTCACGCCGCGAAACTCGATCATCTGGTTGGAAGGACCGGCGCGAACGGCAAAGTGCGTGACCGCACGCCCAGGTACCTTCTGGCCGACACCCTCGTCCACAATGTCGTAACGGCCGCGCGCGATCGGGCCGCGATGGGTCAGGTGCAGGCTGACCGTCTCCTTGGTGCTGCGCTTCTTGGCGTGCAGAACAAAGGTGCAGGCTTTGTCGCCGGCGTTTTCCAGCGCTCTTGGCGTTCGATCAGCCGTCGCCTGCGCAATGTTGACCAGATCAAGCTCGATTCGAACCGGTGCTGCCACGCCCGGCGCCGTATCGGCCATGGCTGCGTGGTCTGTCAACAAACCGATGTGCAGGCGCATGGGGCGCGCGGCTTCGTTGCTGGCGTCTGACCCAGGCGCCTTGTAGGTCTGGGTGACGACCAGGGTATTGACGAAGCTTGCGCCGGTCGCCTTCTGGGGATGGGTGCGAAAGACGTTCACCCGCCGCGCCCCTTTCCCAGAATGGCCGGGTTCGGTGCGTGGGTGCCCATCAATCAGGCAGGTGTCTTCGCCCGAGCCGGAAATAGCACGGACTTCAAAGCAGTTCTCTGGGCGAACCTGATCCACCATCGGAGCGCCATAGTCGGCAACCCCCAGACGCGTCCCCTCCACCCAGATGGGCGAGCGCGGGTCCTTGCCATCTTCGGCCGTGATCTGCAGGGTCACGAGGTCACCGGCGGGTATGCCGGCAATGCTCACCTGCACGCAGTTTGCCGCGTACATCCGGGCATCGAGGTCGACCGTTGTCTCCAGCGACTTCGGCGACAGTTCCACGGAACGACAGCCGTCAAAGGCGGTTTCGCGCCAGCGTTGCTCATTGAGCTTGGAAAAGCGGCGCGGCGCCCAGGTCGAATATTCGGTCAGAAACTCTGGCAGGGCTTCTTGAAGGGGTCGGCGAATGCGCGGATCCGATTGCAGTTGCGCATCGAGCCAGGTGAGCCATGCGGCGTCCGAGCGGCAATTTGCGTCGGTGGCGCTGCTGGCGCTGCACCGAACCGGCGGCGTGGCCAGGTACTTGGCCAGATAGCCTGGTGAACCGCCATGGAAGCGCTCGCCCAGGTAGCGCCAGAGCGAACTGGTGTAGTACGCAAGCGATGTACTGGCTGTCTGGTTCTCGTAGCGGTAATCGCCATGGCCGAGCGTGATTGGCAACTGGTAGGGACGGATGCCGTAGTAGCTGCGCGCAATCTGGCTGTCGAAACCCGGCTGGAGCACGCCGGCACCAAACCGTTGTTCGGTGGCCCAGAAGCCGCCGAAAACTGCAATGCCTTCTGTCACCCACTGGGGCACCGTGCCGGCACAGAGATGCCGTCCCGCTGCCCCTGCCCGCATGCTGAACAAATGAAACACCTCGTGGGCCAGCAAATAGTAGGCAATCGGTTCCGGGGCGCTGACTACTGCCTGTCCGATCACGATGGTCGTTGTGTCAGGTGGCCAGCTCTGGTCGGCGGCGCATTGCGAGGTGTGCGCATAGGCGAGAAAGTCACTCGAATTGCTGCGGCAATTTGCGCTGGATGACGCAGCCTTGGGATCACAAAACTGTATCGCTACCGTGGGAGGATCGCTTGAGTCGATCCGTCGCTTCATGCGCGTCAACGGAGACGGAAAGCCCAGAGAAGCGAACCGATGTCAGGCGTCGCGCACCATGGTCTCGACCTGCTTTCGCTCGGCAGAATCCGGGCAATTTGCGCCGGCGGTGCACTCGACTTCGAAATAAGGGGCTGGTTCTGCAGCCGTCGAAATGACGGGTGCAAAGCACAGCGCACAGGCGACCCAAAACGCCACCCGGCACCGAGAAGTCAATTTTTGAAAATCGACATGCGGGAAGCTCAACCACATGCACTGAAGTATGGCGCTGCGGACCCGACGTCGTGCCACGAACAAACCCTTGCGATCGCCTGTTTCCCGGGACATTCCCTTTCACCGACGCCTACACCCGGAGGAGCCACCGAAAAGGTCGATTTGACGGTTTTTCCCCGCTTACTTCGTCGCATTGAAAAAACGAGTGAAAACCTAGACTGAATCACAACATTTTTCACAACGGGAGTGCGCAGTGGAATCTTCAGTACTTGCACCACAGGATAAGCTGACCACTCAGACCCTGCCGTTTGTCGTCCGAATGGCGTCGGAAGGCGATTTGGAGGAGGTGGCGGCGTTGCGCGCCAGCGCTTACGGCAAGCACATGCCAGGCTTGGCCGTGCGACTGCGTGAGCCCGAAGAGTCGGACTACGAACTGGGCTGCGAGGTGATGGTTGCCCGCTCCAAATTTGACGGCAGCCTGCTTGGCACGCTGCGTACCCACGCGAATGTGTTCAACCCTTTGCCCCTGCAGGCCTCCATCACGCTGCCGGAGCGGTACCAGCGCATGCGTATGGTCGAGACCACGCGACTGTGTGTCAAAGGCAGCCCCAACTCCTCCTTGATCCGAAATGCCCTGTTCAAGGCGTTGTTTCAATACTGCGCTTCACAAAATGTTGACTGGATGATGGCGGCGGGACGTCGCCCGGTTGACAGAATTTACGACGCACTGCTGTTCGCCGACGTGGGCGAGCCCGGCGTGTTCCACCCCATGGCGCACGCAGGCGGTGTACCGCACCGCGTCATGAGCTTTTCCCTAGTTCACGCAAAAGCGAACTGGGCGGCTTGTCGCCATCCCCTGTACGAATTTGTCATTGACACTCTGCATCCCGACATTGACCTTTCAATGGCCGCCAGCATGAACTTCCCCTGGACCTGCCCACAGACGCTGGTCGAGGTAGAGAGCGCTCCCGCGCCTTTGAGCGGCTTCGGTCCCATGAGCCGCTACGACTACCTAACCAGCAGTGTCGACATCAATCTGGACACTTTGGCCAGTGAGGCCGTTTGAGTCAGTGCATGATGTCTTGTTGCGGCTTTTCAAACGGCGTCGTGGTGCGCCCCTCTTGGAGCTGCAATTGCGTAACAAACGCCAGGATATCGGCATCCTGAATGAAGTCAGCGCTTGATTTGGCTGACAAAATCTGCTCTGGCATTACCGGCTTGCTAATACCGTAGCCTTGGGCGTAGTCGATACCTCCATCCACCAGCGCTTTGATGGTTTGCAAGTCTTCGGCAAATTCACCAATTGATTTCATACCCAGGTTGGACACCAGGCTGCCGATGGCGTCGATGATGGCCAAGCCCGCAATGCTCCTGGTGGCATCCTTGACCAGCGAACCGTCAAGCTTCAAAGCGTCCACCGACAGGCTCCTCAAGTAACCAAAAGACGAGTAACCCGCGCCGAAATCGTCAATGGCTACTTTCGCACCGAGCGAGCGGACACGGTCGATGAACCGTTGCGCGTTGCCGATGTCTGTCAGCGCCACAGATTCGGTAATCTCGATACAAAGCAAACCCAAAGCCTCGGGATGCTGCGCAAACAAGGCGAACAGTTCTTGCGTAAACGCTTCGTCGTTCAGCGAGCCGCCGGAAATATTGACCCCGATGAACCTGGTGTTTCGCAGTGCAGCCCTGTGTTGCTCGACCCAGGCAATCGCAGTGGTGACAACCCACCGGTCAATGATTGCTGTCTTGCCGTGCATTTCAGCGGCTTCGATGATGATGCCTGCGGGCACGATGGTGCCATCGGTCTTGCGCAGGCGCAGCAGAATTTCAAAATTCAGGGAATCGAACGGTCGGATCAGCGATATTTCTGGCTGCATGACCAGAAACAGGCCTTTGGGCGTTTCGCCGCGTTCCAGATAGGCCATGACCTCAAGCTCTTGCTTGTGATGGCGGAAAAATTGGTCGTCCGACTCCATCACCAGCAGCCGTGTAGTGCGTTTCTTGGCCATGCGACACAGCGTGTCTGCAGCTGAAATCACCTCCTTGAGGGGGGCGTCTGCGAAGCGTTCCATACCAACGAGACCGGCCGACACGTTCAGCGTGAAGCGCTGGCTGCCAATCTGGTAGGGCTCCCCAGCAATATCTGCGACGATGGCCTCGCACAGTGCTCTGGCCTGCGCCACTGTGGATTCGGTGAAGGCAATGACAAATTCATCACCTCCTACCCGTGAAAGTATTGCGCAGTCACCAATGACGGCTTTCATGCGCTCACATACCTGCTTGAGCACCAGGTCACCTGCAGCGTGCCCATAGAGATCGTTGATGAGTTTGAAGCGATCCAGATCAAAATAAGCCAGCGCGAATGGCCGGCGGGCCAAACGCGCCAAGGCGCGAGAAATACCGCGCAAATTGAGGCACTCCGTCAGCGCGTCGTGATTGGCCAGAAACTCAAGACGCTCCGTTGCGACAAAGCGTTCGGTAATGTCCTGCAGCGTCCCTTCGATCTTGACGCCATCCACCGTCGATGCCTTGATGGCGAACCAATGGTCGTGGTTTCGGTGGCGATCGTGCACTTTGGTCTGCATCTCCACCGCGCGCGCTTTGCTGCCACGAAGACTGGCCAGATCCTGTCGTACCCGCTCATCAAACAGATCTGAAATATGCGTCGCCTGTTCAATGCCTAGGCTTCTCGCCATTTTCCCGAAGGCAGGGTTGGCACGCAGGATTTCACCGTCTGGTTTGATGGAAAACAAACCTATGGGTGAGTCCTCGTAAGCAGCACGCAACACGCGTCGTGCTTCAAGCTTGTCAAGCCGGTCCGAGCGCATGTGTTCTGCCACTGCCGCGAAAACCAGCAATGCAGAGGCGATGGCGGCGGTTACGCTGTTGAGCCCTGAGGACACCGACTGCGCACCAAGTGACGCGGTGAGCACCTCACTGAAACTTGCCACAAGCGTGACGACGATAGACGCCGAATACCATAGGGCTACGCGTGAACTAACTTTGCGCAGTATCTGAAACAGGTAGTACAGCAGGAAGACCGTAAACACGGTCGTGGCAATCCACAACGCAACGAGCATGGACTCAAAGCTCACGAAGAAACACACCACGGGAAGAACAATTGCAAAGAGCCGTGTTGCGCTCATTGCGACCCCGGCCTGAACTTTCCGTAATTCTGATTTAAAAAGCATGCTGAACAACGCCACAGTCATGGAGAAGTACATGCACACAGTCCATTTCCTGGATGCAATCAGAACTTCCGGATCCAGCACAAAACCGAAAAAATCAAAATCGGTTCCGACAGAAATGGCTGCCATGCGCATGTTCAAGAGCAGCCAGCCCACGAATGCCCAGTACAGCCAACTGCGGTTGAGCAGCGCCGTGATCAGCATGGTCACGGCCAGAATGCCAATGCCGGCCTCTAACAGAGTGCCTGTTTGTTCATAGGTGTTTTGTGCCACCGCCAGGGCGTCCGCATCCCAAGCACTGACAGAGATGGTTGCAGGTCCGCGGAAAGCGCCACGGCACAGCAAACTGGAGACTCCCAGCAAACCCGATGGCGCAAAGACGAACCCGCCTCTGCTGACGGCCAGCTTTCCCTCGGTGGCACGTCGACTGCCGCCACCCAAAAAGACATCTGTGCGGCCATCCCAACAGCGCAAACTGGCGGCATGGCGTGAAGGAAACTCAATGGCCACAGGATGACCATCGTGGCTGGGTGGAATTTCAACCAAGAACCAGAAATCTCTGGTGCTCAGTTGTGTTCGGACAGACGTCGTCTGCGGCGCCGCAGACACGGCTTCCAGCACAGTCGCATGGTCGGGCGCAGCGGATGGCTGCGCTTGTTCCCACACCCTGATCGGCAAATCGACTGCGCTGCTGCCTTCGTAGTGGCCTAGCTGCCAGACAAGTGCAGCCACCGACAAAAGTACCAGCACGGTTGGAAACACGAACGTGCCCAGCCGATCGAGTATGCCCTCGACGGTCGCTTTCACGAATTCAATTTTCTGTGTCTTGATGGTCAACACCTTGTGCGCGTGTTACGGATCATGTCGTGCGGGTGGCTCACGTTGTTCGCGATGGCCAATCATCCAAAACCCAGCTATCCGGTGAAATTGCGCCCCGTGCAAGCGGGGATTCCACACAGCAATGGCACGCGTCTTACTGTGCATTTTTACGCCGTCAATGCCGCGACCGACTATGGTACCTATCCTCCAGCGCCTGAAACGCAGATTCAGCCAGAAAAGCGAAATCAGTCCCGCGAACGGGCGTTATTGGCCAAGCTTGGGCAACTACCAGGCATCCAATGCACACGGCTGCGACGGCGTGCGATACGTGTCGCATCTACGCAGGAAGCAACGCCCGCTTTGCTTCCAACAGCCAACACCACTGGATGCGCGCTGCACCGCGGCAACCGCCCGCGCCGGGACAATGATTCGCCTTGTAGCTATATAGGCTTCTTTTGGGTGGCCCAGTCAGTCCTACGCCATTTCGTGGTTGATGGCTGCCATTTAGTCTTCTATCATTCTCTTTGCTCATGCGCAGGGGGAGCTTCCGATGGATTCCGCAGGATTCTTTAAATACCCCGACGAGGCTCCGCTCGACGAGTCAAGGCTGATTTTTCTGCACGACCTCTCCGAAGACGGATGGTCCAGGCTGCTCTCGTTTACCCAACGCCGCGCTTTTCGCGCAAAAGAACCCGTTTTGAAGGTCGGTGACTCCGGACGAGCACTTTATATCGTCGCGCGTGGCGCTCTGGAAGTCGCAATCCCGCAAAAGCGCGGCCGCGTCCTGCGAATCGCCAGCCTTGCCGAAGGCTCAATTTTTGGCGAGCAGGCCTTCTTTGACGGTCAGCCTCGCTCAGCAACGGTGTGTGCAGTGACAGACGGCGAGATGCACGTTCTCTCGCTGGAATCATTCGACATTTTGGCGGCGCGCCACCCGGATTTGGCGCGCATGCTGTTGATGGATCTGGGGCGCATTCTTTCCGTACGTTTGCGCCGCGCCATGGAGTTGGCCCTGGGCCATCCTTAAGCCGGGTCGCACCGGCCAGTTGTAGCGGGAGCGTCGGCCATGACTACGAGGCAGCTTTTTCCCAATTACAAACAAATCCCCACACGGGTGCCACGCGCAGTCTGGCACGCG
>JAUCDU010000094.1:0-8623 GCA_034674825.1 Giesbergeria sp. | reverse complement strand
ACGAATCTGCGCAAGTGTCGCGCTTCGAAAAGTGCAACCTGCCGCTGCCCAGCGGACGATCACGCTGCCAAGGTCCGCTGCTTCGGGGCGTGTTGCTGCAAAACGTTGTGGGCCATTTCAAGGGCGCAATGGATGGGCGCAGGGCTGCCTTGCAGGGCTGATGAAATGAGCGCACCGTCGTAGAGGACCATCATCTTTTCCACCACCGTGTCCAACTGTCCGCGTTTGACAGATTGCGCCAGGACGTCGGCGAAAATCCCGCGCACATGCGCTTTGTGTCGATGCGCCCATTGGTAGGCGGGCGAATCGGGCAGTGGCGATTCGGCCACGGCCAGCACGAACGCACAGCCTCGGAACTTCTCGTCCTGCGTGAGCTGCTCCAGGTAGCCAAAAATGCCGTCAATTTTCTCGCTGGCAGACAGATCGCCGGCCGCAATTGCCGTCAGTGCCAGCACCGTGACATCGTGCTTTTCGTTCAGGTAAGCATGGATCAGGTTGTCCTTGCTGCGGAAGTTCTTGTACAGCGTTGCCTTGGCCACGCCCGCGTCTTCAATGATGCGGTCGACCCCCACGGAGCCGATGCCGTTTCGGTAAAAGAGCTCGCCGGCCACCGCCATGATGCGGTCTTTTCCGCTGCCGACGGTCGCAGTCTGCTGGGGCTCTTCATCTGCAGAAGAGAGCGTTTTCGAGGCGGGCTTGGCTTTCATTTTTTTGGCCGGAATTGTTGTGCGTATTGTGCGCTGACCTGCTGGCAGGCCGGGTCCTGCCGGCTCAGGAACAGGGCCGCCAGGTCGTTTTTGCCTTCCGGGGTGTGCGCAAGTGCGGCCTCACGCAACGAAACCTGGGTGTTCATCATCAAGACGCTGGGCCTGCGCGCCAGCTTCTGCGCTATGGCTTGCACATGCGCGGCCAGCTCTTGCGGCGCCACCACATCGGTGACGAGGCCGTAGGCAAGCGCCTGGACACCGGTGATACGGCGCGCGTTCAGCACCATGTCGGCCGTGCGGGTGACACCGATGTAGCGCGTCAGCCGGTTGGTGCCGCCCATGGAAAACGGAATGCCAAAGTCGAGCTCCGGGACGGCGAAGACCGCGTCTGGCGTGGCGTAGCGCAGCTCGCACAGCGTCGCCAACACCAGACCGGCGCCGGCTGCGTGCCCCTGCACTTGGGCGATACGCAGCACGGGCGCCGCTTCAATCTGCGCGAAAGCCTTGGCCATCTCCTCACTGGCGATCCACTGGCTGCGCGTGTCTGCATTGGCAGTTTGCGAGACGTCGTAGCCGGCGCAAAACGACGGCCCGGCGCCGCTCAGCAAGAGCACGCGGGCCTCGGGCTGGTACGCCAGCTCCTGGACCGCCTGAACCAGATCGCGCAGCAGCTGCGCGTTGACCGCATTGCGCTTTTCTGGCCGGTTCAGTTGTACGTGAACGATGCCCGCTTCAAGGCGCGCCTCGACGGTTTCAAGGGAAAGGGTGGTGCTGGTCATGGCGATGCGGTGAACAAATACAAGAAAAGGACTCAGGCGCCGAGCACGAGCTCGCCGCCCGCAACGGCCGGCTTGCCATCGTCGGTCAGCACCTGGAAAGGCACATGCAGGCCCAACGGGCCCGCTACGGCAGCACCAGCCTGGACCTCAATGGCGCCGGGCACAAACACCATGGCGCGGTAGTCCCCGGCAATGCGGCGAATGCGGGTCATGTCGCCCTCTGCAAAGTGCTTCGTCAGCACAGACACTGCATGCGCCATGGTCGCTGCGCCGTGCAGGATCAGACCCGAAAGACCCGCCTTGCGCGCCACCGATATGTCGGTGTGGAAGGCGTTGTAAGCGCGCGCGCATTCCGAGAACACGTGGCAGGCGTTGGGGTGCAGCACGATGCGTTCGCGCAGCGTGGGCGCGCCGTCAAATGGCGTGCGCTGCAACGCAGCTACCCCGGCCACATCGGGGCCGTCCACCTCCACGCCGCGCATCACGGAGCGAAACAAGGTGGTGCACACCGGCTCGCCGCCGCTGGTCGTCTCAATGGTTTTTTCCATGAAGGCGCCTGCGCTGTGGCGGTACAGCGCCGTGATGCGGGCTGTGGTGGAAATGTGCATGCCGGTGTGCAGCGGCTGGTGCATCGTCTGCACGATGCCGGCAGCCACGCCGCGCATGCGTTCGGCGTCGGTCAGCGGCACCGAAGCCATGACCTGCTTGGTGGCTTCCCACTCGGTGTAGCCGAGGTACAGCGGATGCACCTGGAGAGGGCCCTGATCCGTGGCGTACAGCCGCGGGTTGAAGTCGTCAATGGCGGCGGCAAAGTTCATCGCCCAGCGAGGGTCGATGGTCTCCTCGGCAGGTGCCGAGATCTGGTTCACACAGGAAGACGGGATAGGCATGGAGACTCTCTCTGGTCAGTGGGTGGGCGCTGCGCGCAGCGTCGGGTCGGGCACCAACTTGCGCGCTTCGTCAGGCGTCATGCGGGCGACTTCGGTCAGCACTTCAAGCGTGTTCTGACCGGGTCGAACCGTTCCCGCCACGGGCAAGTCGAAGGCGGGGCTGAGCCGCACCGGGCTGCCGGCAACCTGCCAGGACTTGCCCGCAGGGGCGTGCACCTCTGCCACCATGCCGCGCACGCGGGCCTGCTCGCATTGCAGCGCCTCGGAGGCATTGCGCACCGGCGCGGCAGGCACACCCACTGCGGCCAGTTCGGCGGCGATTTCTTCCTTGCCGCGCTCGGCCAGCCAGGCGAGCAGCACCGGCTCGATCAGTTCCTTGAAATGGGAAGAGCGTCCGCTGCCACTGTTGAGGCGCTCGTCCACGCCCATCTCGGGATGGCCCATCAGCTTGCACAGGCTCTCCCACTGCCGGTTCGGGCCCACGGCGATGCAGACCCAACCGTCCTTCGTGGGAAAGTAACCATAGGGCGCCAGGTTGGGGTTCACGCGCTGGCCGTAGAGCAATTCGCCGCCGGTCATCGAAGCAACGCCCAGCGCCATTTCATTGAGCGAAAGCATGGAGTCGTACATGGCGATGTCCACCAGGCTGCCTTGGCCCGTGGTGTGGCGGCGCAGCAGCGCCATCAAGATGCCGGAGACCGCGTGCATCGACGGAAACAGGTCGCCGAGCGCCGGGCCGACCGGGCGCGGTGGCACGCCAGGCGTGGGGGACTGCGACAGCACGCCCGCCATGGCCTCGGGGACCAGGTTGAAAGCTGGCCAATCGCGATTGGGCGAAGCGGTTTGACCAAAACCGGAAATCGCACAGAAGATCAGGCGCGGATTGGCCTTCATCAGCACATCGGCGCCAATCCCCAGCTTGTTCATCACCCCGGGGCGGTAGTTCTCCACCACCACGTCTGCGCCCTTGGCCAGTTCAATCAGGGCATCGCGCCCTTCAGGGGAGCGCAAGTCCAGGCACACGCTGCGTTTGCGCCGATTGAGACGCAGGAAATAGCCGCTGATCTCCTGGTCGTCGTCGTCCTTCAGGATCGGGTGCAGCGTGCGGGTTTCCTCGCCGCCCAAAGGTTCCACCTTGATCACATCGGCGCCGGCATCGGCGAGCAGCATCGTGGCGTAGGGGCCCGACATGAAGCGGGTCAGGTCAAGCACCACGATGCCCTGCAATGGGGCTATGGAAGAGTTCGTCATGGGATTCTCCTTAAGGGTTTGGCGCCAACTGAGGCTGGTCGCTCACTGGCGTGATTTCTTGTGCAGCAATTTGCTCGGCGTAGTGGCAAGCAACCTTGTGGCCCGGGGAAACTTCGCGCAGGAGGGGCCGTTCGGTGTCGCACCGTGTTTCCTGGCGAAACGGGCAGCGCGTGTGGAAGCGGCAGCCCTGCGGGGGGTTGGCCGGCGACGGCAGGTCGCCGGTGAGATAAATGCGCTTGCGGTTCAACTCGATTTCCGGGTCCGGAATCGGCACCGCCGACACCAGCGACAAGGTGTACGGATGCATCGGGTTTTGGTACAGCACGTCCGAAGGCGCTTCTTCAACCAGTGCGCCCAGATACATCACGCCCACGGTGTCGCTGATATGGCGCACCACCGCGAGGTCGTGCGCAATGACGATGTAGGTCAGGACCATGTCGGCCTGAAGCTCTTTGAGCAGGTTGATGACCTGCGCCTGCACCGAGACGTCGAGCGCCGACACCGGCTCATCGGCAATGATCAAATCGGGGCGCAAGGCGATGGCACGCGCGATGCCGATGCGCTGGCGCTGACCACCCGAGAACTCGTGCGGAAAGCGTTGCGCAGCCGTAGCCGGAAGGCCTACCGCATTCAGCAATTTGCGCACGGTGGCGCTGCGGGCGCCGGACTCGGGCAGCATGCCATGCACCCGCAGGGGTTCGAGCAGCGCCGACTCGACGGTCTGGCGCGGGTTCAAGCTGGCCATCGGGTCCTGAAAGACCATTTGCATGCGCCGGCGCAATTTGCGCATCGGCTCAGGTGCCAGCGTGCGCAAGTCGACGCCATCGAACGCCACCGTACCGGCCGTAGGCTCGATCAAGCGCAGAAGCGATCTGCCCAGTGTGGACTTGCCGCAACCCGATTCGCCGACCAGCCCGTAGGTCTGGCCTTTTTCGACCGAAAAGCTGACGCCGTCCACGGCACGGACGGCGCCCACCGTCTTGTCAAAAATAATGCCTTGCTTGATGGGGAAATGCACCTCCACCGCGCGTGCTTGAATCAAAGACATGGGGCACCTTCCTCGGAATGCACTGCCAGCTTGTCCGGCCCCAGCGGGGCCGCGTGCAGGCAGCGGTGAACGGTTTGGCCTTCGGTGCGCAGCGCAATCTCGCCCGCAAGGCAGTCGTCTTGCCGGTGGCTGCAGCGAGGCGCGAAGGCACAACCCTTAGGCCAGGGCACCGCGTTTTGCACCGAACCCGGAATGGGCCGCAGGGGCTCGCTGCGCGGCCGGTCCATGCGCGGAATGGAGTTGAGCAAGCCCTCTGTGTAGCGGTGGCGCGGCGCAGCAAACAGCGCGCGACGCGGCGCAGATTCGACCAGCCGGCCGGCATACATCACGTTGACTTCGTCGCACATGCCGGCGACCACGCCCATGTCGTGCGTGATCATGACCATCGCGGCGCCGGTCTCGTGCATCAAGGCGCCGAGCAGATCCAGAATCTGCGCCTGAATGGTGACGTCAAGCGCCGTGGTGGGCTCGTCAGCGATCAGCAGACGCGGCTTGCACGCCAGGGCAATGGCGATCAAGACGCGTTGGCGCATGCCGCCCGAGAGCTGGTGCGGGAACTGGCCCAGGCACCGCAGCGGATCCGGAATACCGACCTTGCGCAAGAGTGATTCGGCCTCGCGCCGGGCCTCGGACATTTTCAGCCGCTGGTGGCGCACCAGTACTTCGGTGATCTGGACGCCAATGCGCACCACCGGGTTGAGCGACGACATCGGATCCTGAAAGATCATGGCGATGTCCTTGCCCCGGATGTCGCGCAATGCGTTCTCCGGCATGGCGAGCAGGTTCCTGCCCTCAAACAGGACCTCGCCCTCGATTTTTGCGTTGCGCGTGGGAAGAAGCCCCATGATGGCCAGGGAAGTCACCGACTTCCCGCAACCGGACTCCCCCACCAGACCAACCGAAGCACCCGGCTCGACCTGGAAGGACAGCCCATCGACTGCCCGCACGGGAGCGCTGCCTTCGCGCGTAAAAGTCACGGAGAGATTGCGAACTTGGAGCAGGCTCATGGCTTACCTCCGGTATTTCGGGTCGAGCGCTTCACGCAGCTGCTCGCCCAACAGGGTGAAACCCAAGGCCGACAGCACGATGGCAGTGCCCGGCAAAAGGGCCAGCAGAGGCGCAGTCGCCAACGCGTTCTGGGCGTCGGTCAGCATGCGGCCCCACTCTGGCGTCGAGGGGTCGGCGGTCGAGAGCCCGAGAAATGCCAGGCCGGCCGCATCGATGATGGCGGTCGCCAGAAACAGCGTGCCTTGCACGATGACCGGCGTGACCGAGTTGGGCAGGATGTGCCGCAGCGCAATCATGTGGCCCTTGACGCCAATCGATCGTGCCGCCACCACATAGTCGGCGTCGCGCTGGCTGAGCATCTGCCCGCGCAGCAGCCGGGCAAATATCGGCACACTGGTCACGGCCACAGCAATCATCACCGAGGTGAGGCTCTGGCCCAGCACGGCGGCGACCGCGATGGCGAACAGCAAGGAAGGCACTGCCAGCATGATGTCCATCAAACGCATGATCACGCCGTCCACCCAGCCGCCCATGGCGCCAGCGAAGAAGCCGAGCAGCAGACCCACCGATGCGCCCAGGATCAGCGACACCACACCGATCAGCAAGGAATGGCGCGCTCCCCAGATGAGGCGCGAGAGCACGTCGCGCCCCTGCGTATCGATGCCCAGCCAGTGCTCTGCCGAGGGGCCGGGATAGACACCCGGCCGCACGTCGCTCAGCCACTGGTTGTCGGCCGGGTTGAAGGGCGCGATCCACGGAGCGAGCACCGCCACCCCCACAAAAAACAGAATCAGCAGCAGACCGAACCGGCCCGAGCCACTGGCGAGAACGCGCAGAAACGCTTCATGCCAAAGGCCACGGGTTGGCGGCGCCTCACCACCCCCAGGCAGCAACAGCGCTGCGCCGGTGCGGGTGGTCGGCTCGGAAGCCGGCGAAATGGGAACCGTAGGCATCAGTGAACCCTCACTCGGGGGTCAACCAGGCCGTAGGCCAGGTCGACTAACAGGTTGACGCAGACGTACAGCAGTCCAATGACGATCACAAAACCCTGGATCGTTGGATAGTCGCGCACCAGGATGGCGTTGGCGACAAACCGCCCGACGCCAGAAAACGAGAACACCGTCTCTGTCAGCACGGTGCCGGAAATCAGCGCTCCCAACTGAAGACCCAGAATGGTCACCAGGGGAATCAGCGCGTTGCGCAGGATGTGGCGAAAGGTGATGGTCGAGGCATACAGACCCTTGGCCTGCGCCGTACGCACGTAGTCTTCGTTCACGACATCCAGCACCGAGGCCCGCGTAATGCGTGCAATCAGCGCCATGGGAATGGTGCCCAGCGCGATGGCAGGCAGCACCAGGTGCTTCAAGGCACTCCAGGCGGCCGGCCAGTTGCCGGTCACGATCCCGTCCAGCACATAGAAGCCGGTCGGGTGCTCGGCCACAATGCGCGCGTCCATCCGTCCGGTGGTGGGCAGCCAGCCGAGCTTTACGGCAAACACATACTTCAGCAGGTACGCCAAGAAGAACACCGGAATCGTGATGCCCAGCAGCGAGCCGAAGACCGATATCTTGTCCAGCCGCGATCCGTAGCGGCGTGCTGCAAAGTACCCAAGCGGCACGCCCACCAGAATGGCGAGGAACAGCGCGCAGATCGAGAGCTCCAGAGACGCCGGGAAGCGGGCGATCATTTCATCGACCACCGGCCGGTTGGACTGCAGCGAATTGCCAAAGTCCAACCGGGCCGCCTTGCCAAGAAACTCGAAATACTGCACGTAGATAGGCCGGTCCAGGCCAAGAGAGCGCTCAATGGCTGCAATGTCTGCAACCGTGGCGTCCTCGTTGGCAAGGGCTTGCGCAGGGCCTCCTGGCAGGACCCTCACCCACGCGAAAATCAGCAGTGAAAGACCCAGCAACAGCGGGATCATCTGCAGCAGTCTTCGGAGGATGAAGCGGAGCATGGTGTGTCCTTAGTTGGCTATGGCTCAGTGGTGTACCGACGCCATGCTTTCCTGGGCAATCGGAGAGGCGACGAATCCCTTGGTCCCGGCCTTGAACACCAGATGGGTCGGGGCGCTCACGAAGGGCACACCGGGCGCCAGCGCCATGATTTCGGCACTGATTTTTCGGTACTGCTCGGCGCGCTTGTCCAGATTCACTTCGGCACGTGCGGCAGCCAGGCCGGCAATGATTTCCGGCGAGGTCGCCATGCGTCCGTTGATGAACAGCGAATCAAGGAAGTCCGATGCGTCGGCGTAGGTGCCCAGGCGACCCACGATGTACATGGGAGCCTTGCCTTGCTGCAGGCCCGCCACATACTCGGGCGTCCACGGCACAGCCTTCACGACCACGTTGACCCCGACTTTTTCCAGGTCGGCCTTGTAGGCTTCCATGATGGCTTTGGGGTCCGGCATGTAAGCGCGTGACACGCCGGTGGGGTACCAGAACTCAATCGTCGGATTGGGGTGTCCCGCCTCTGCCAGCATCTTGCGCGCAAGCTCAGGGTCGTACGCATACGACTTCAGGTCCGGGTTGTAGCCGGGGACAAACGGGGTCAGGAACTGTGTTGCCAGTTTGGCGCCAGCAGGGTACTGGGACCGGACGAGCGCCTCGCGGTTGAGGGCATGCGAGAGCGCTTGACGCACCTTGACGTTGTCCAGCGGTGGCGTCTTGTACTGAAAGCCCAGGTAGCCCACGTTGTAGCCCGGGCGCTCCACCACCAGATAGCCTTCACTGCGCAGCGCTTCCACGTCCTGCGGCGCGGCTGCGTCGTAACCGTCGATCTCGCCGCTCTCGAGCGCCTGGCGCCGCGCCGGACCGTCGGGAATGGCCTTGAAGATCAGGCTCTGGATGCTCGCCTTGTCGCCCCAGTAGGCGTCGTTTCGCGCCAGCACCAGCTTGTCGCCGCGTTGCCCGTTGTCGACCTTGAACGGACCGGTTCCGG
>JAUCDU010000093.1:0-8763 GCA_034674825.1 Giesbergeria sp. | reverse complement strand
CATGCAGTAGTTGCAGCGGAAGTTGCAGCGGTCGGTCACGCTGATGCGCAGGTCGCGCAGCGGCCTGTTCAGCGTGTCGGTCAGGTGGCCGGAAGCTGCCGCGCCGGTGCCCGCGGGCACGGGGAGCGCTGCCACACGAGCATCGACCAGAGGAATCACGCGTTCTGCCATGCCCCGATTTTGCCGCACACCCCGAATAGGGGCATTGCAACGCGAAAACGCTCAAACGCAGCGCGCCCCATCCACCTCGATGCAGACGCCGCTGATGAACGCGGCCTCGTCACTGGCGAGGTAGAGCGCGGCGTTGGCAACATCGAGCGCGGTGGAAAAGCGGCCCAGCGGGATGGAAGCAAGAAACTTCGCGCGGCGTGCCTCGTCGACCGGGCCGCCGGCAAATTCCGCGGCCAGACCGGTGTCGGGGTTGAACACCGGGTTCAGGCAGTTGACGCGGATGTTCTCCGGGCCAAGCTCTGCTGCCATCGATTTGCTGGTGGTGATCACCGCGCCTTTCGATCCGTTGTACCAAGTGAGCCCGGGCCGGGGTCGGAGGCCCGCCGTCGACGCGATGTTGATGAAACTGCCGCTGCTGCCACCCGGGTTGGCGCGCATGGCCGGCACCGCGTGAATGGCCGAGAGGTAGATGCTTTTCATGTTGATGGCATAGACCTTGTCGAACTCTTCCTCGCTCACCTCCAGCATTGGGCGGTTGCGGTGGGTCCAGCCGGCGTTGTTGACCACTACGTCGAGCCGCCCGTAAAGCGCCAGGGCCTGCGCCACCAGCGCCTTCACATCGGCAGAAGAAGTGACGTCTGCGCGGAAAAACTGCGCCTCGCCCTGGGCATCGCGGATTGCGCGCGCCACGCGCTGGCCTGCGTCCACGTTGATGTCGTTGACGATCACGCGAGCGCCTTCGCTCGCCAGCCTCAGGGCAATGCCCTCGCCGATGCCGCTGCCGGCGCCTGTGACGATGATGGATTTGCGGGCGAGGCGCATGTCTGTTTCCTTTTGCAATGGGTCTGGCTCAATGGGCGTGGGCCCGAGAAGCCGCTATTTTGGTGCGCAGCTGCGTGAGGGGTGCAAGCACAGTGGGCGCTGCGTTATGGGGTCGCCGAATTGGGCCGCGCGGTTTCGCGGCCATAAAACTTCGGGTAGTGCTCCCGCACCCCCTGCCCATCAAAGTCCCAGCCCTTGCACTGGCCCAGGTGGCGTGGCGGCAGATCCGCGTCGCTGCTGGCGAACACCGCAGGCAGCGTCTGGAAGGCCGCGGTGGCCATGTTGAACAGCAGTTCGCGCAGATGCGTGCAGCTGGCCGTGCCGCCTAGATGCTTCTGAATCGACTGGCGCCAGCCGCGCGCCATGCTGCAGCCCACCATGTCCTGCAGGGGCGGGCGCGACTGCGGGCAGCCGTGCAAGGGATACGCATCCATGCTGACTTCGATGGCGCGCACCACCAGCGTGCGGTCTACCGTGGCGCGGATCGCCATGTGGTGCACGGCTTCGCCGGCGGGGCGCTTTTCGGCGGTGCTCAGTGAAGATGTTTCGTGCGGCTTGCTGTCGTGCAACTCGCCTTCGATGTCCCACAGGCCATCGGCGCGTTCGTAGCCGTGGTAGACCACGCGGCGGGTGTGGCTCAGGGTGCGGGGCGTGGGGGAACTCAAGGGCATGGAAAAAAATTCTCGGGAATAAGATGGGCAGGCTGGGGCCTTGCGTGGCCGCCGGGCCACGCGGGCAAAGTGATTTAGCCGTGGCGAATGGCCACGGTCTTGAGTGTGGTGAAACCGTAGAGCGCCTCAAACCCTTTTTCGCGCCCGTAACCTGAGGATTTGACGCCGCCAAACGGTAGCTCTACGCCGCCACCGGCGCCGTAGTTGTTGACAAACACCTGGCCGCAGGCAAGGCGCCGCGCCATGCGCAGCTGCCGGGCGCCATCGCGCGTCCACACTCCGGCGACCAGACCGAACTGGGTCCCGTTGGCCAAGTGCACAGCATGGTCTTCGTCGTCGAATGTCATGGCGCAAAGTACCGGGCCGAAAATTTCTTCCTGCGCCAGGCGGTGGCCGGCAGGCACGTCGCGCAGCAGCGTGGGCGCGGCGTAGAAGCCGCTCTCGGGCGCCCTGGAATGGACACTGCCTTGCGCCACGGTGGCAATCCCGGCGCTGCGCGCATCCTCCAGAAACGCCAGCACCCGCTCTTTTTGCGTCGCGCGAATCAGCGGGCCTACGTCCAGGTCCATGCTGGCCGGCCCGGCGCGCAGGTCTGAGAATCGCTGACCCAGCCGTTCAAGCAGGGGCTCGTACAGGCCGCGTTCCACCAGCAGGCGCGAGCCGGCAGAGCAGGTCTGGCCGGCGTTTTGCACGATGGCGTTGACGATAGCGGGCAGGGCGGCGTCCAGGTCGGCGTCGGCAAATACGATTTGCGGGCTCTTGCCGCCCAGTTCGAGCGTGACCGGGCAGTGGCGCTCGGCAGCGGCCTGGGCGATCAAGGTGCCCACGTTGGGGCTGCCGGTAAAGCTGATGTGGTCGATGCCCGGGTGGCGGGCCAGTGCGTCGCCGACTTCGTGGCCGTAGCCGGTCACGATGTTGATCGCGCCGGGCGGAAACCCCACCTCGGCGGCCAGTTGCGCCACGCGCAGCAGCGACAGGCAGGCGTCCTCGGAAGGTTTGACGACGCAGGTGTTGCCGGCGGCGAGGGCACCACCCACGCTGCGGCCAAAAATCTGCATCGGGTAGTTCCACGGGATGACATGGCCGGTAACGCCGTGGGGTTCGCGCCAGGTCAGCACGCTGGTGCCATCCAGGTACGGCAGCGTTTCGCCGTGCAGCTTGTCGCAGGCGCCGGCGTAGAACTCGAAATAGCGCGCCAGCGCCAGCACATCGGCGCGTGCCTGGCGTGTCGGTTTGCCGCAGTCGCGTTGCTCCAGCGCGGCCAATGCGTCGGTGTGCGCGGTCACGGCCAGCGACAGGCGCATCAAGAGCCGACCGCGGTCGGACGGCGCCATCGGACGCCACAAGCTGTCAAAGCAGCGGCGCGCAGCGCGCACCGCGGCGTCGATGTCGTCGGCGTTGCTGTGCGCCAGCTGGTCGAACACCTGACCATCCGACGGATCGATGACATCCAGCAGACGCCCGCTGGACGACGGGAGGGCTTGGTTGCCAATGAAGTTTCTTTGCATGAAAACGATTGTGCGACAAGCCCGCAACGAACGCAAAATACAGGCCCATTGCGCTCCTTGTGCTTTTTGCTTCGTTCTGTTGATACGGAAGTTAGCCTTGGTATTGCCATTGCACGCCGCAGCCGCAGTTGACCCACGGCGCCCGACCATCCTCACCCTGTTGATGTCCATGTACCAGCCATCGCAATTTCGCTCCACCGACCCGCAGCATGCGCGCAGCCTGATGCGTGACCACCCGCTGGCCAGCCTGGTGTCCACCGACGAGAGCGGTTTTCCCGTGGTCTCGCACCTGCCGCTGCACCTGCGCGAGCAGGGCGATGAACTGGTACTGCTGGGCCACTGCGCGCGTGCCAACCCGCACTGGCGCTATCTGCAGGCGCGGCCGCAGGCACTGGCCACGTTCCTGGGGCCGCAGGCCTACCTCTCGCCAGCGGTGTACCCGGACCTGGCCCGCGTGCCCAGCTGGAACTACCTGGCCGTGCACTGCCGCGTCGAGGCGACCTTGATTGACGGCGCACAAGACAAGGACGCGCTCCTCAAGGCCTTGATCGGCCAGCACGAGCCCGCTTATGCGGACCAGTGGCGGGCGCTCGATGCCGACTACACCCGCAAGATGCTGGGCGCCATCGTGGCGTTCGAACTGCGCGTGACAGAACTGCAGTGCACGATCAAGCTCAACCAGCACCGCCCCGAGTCGCACGCTGCCCTGCATGCACGCTACCGCACAGGCAATGCCGACGCGCAGGCGCTTGCACAATGGATGGAAACGCTTGGCCTGGTTTCGACGAAGGAGAACTGACATGCGCGCTGGTTTGGGCATTCTGGGCTTGCTGGTGGTTTTGGCGCTGGTCGCTGTGATGACGCGCAAGAGTCTGGACAGCACCCGCGCCGCGGTGCCCGCTCTGCACACCGCGCCTGTGGCGGGCGGCTCACAACCGGCGACGGTGCGCGAACAAAGCCAGCAAATTCAGCAGCAGTACCGGCAGGCGCTGGACAAGGCGTTGAACCAGCCGCGACCCGAGCCAGCAGACTAGATTTCAAGCAAAATTGGCCTCTAGCGCTTATCCAGTAAGCGCTACCAGCTATGAATAAGGTAGTGAAATGATCGCAGACGAAGGGTTCATGCAGCTCGCGCTTGACCAGGCGCGCGCCGCTGGCGAGGCCGGCGAAGTGCCCGTGGGCGCCGTGCTGGTGCACGGTGGCAAAGTGATCGCAACCGGCCGCAACGCCCCGCTGCAGGGCCACGATCCGACGGCGCACGCCGAGATCGCCGCGCTGCGCGCTGGCGCCAAATGCTTGGGCAATTACCGGCTGGACGGCTGCACGTTGTACGTCACGCTCGAACCCTGCGCCATGTGCAGCGGCGCCATGCTCCATGCCCGGTTGGCGCGCGTGGTCTTCGGCGCTGCCGACCCCAAAACGGGCGCAGCCGGCTCGGTGCTTGACCTGTTTGCCAACCCACGGCTGAACCACCAGACACAGGTCTTGGGCGGCGTGCTGGCCGAGGACTGCGGCGCCTTGCTGGAAGGGTTCTTCAAAAACCGCCGCACCGAGCAGCGCACGCGCGCCCTGGCCGCGCACCCGCTGCGCCAGGACGCGCTGCGCACGCCCGATGCGCGCTTTGCCGAGCTGCCGGGCTACCCCTGGGCGCCGCACTACGTCAGCGACCTGCCTGCGCTTGCCGGCCTGCGCATGCACACCCTGGACGAAGGCCCACGCGATGCACCGCTCACCTGGCTGTGCCTGCACGGCAATCCGGCTTGGAGCTACCTGTACCGCCACATGCTGCCGGTGTTTCTCGCCGCCGGCCACCGGGTCGTGGCGCCCGATCTGATCGGTTTTGGCAAGAGCGACAAGCCCAAGAAAGACGCTGCGCACCAGTTTGCATGGCACCGCCAGGTGCTGCTGGAATTCATCGAAAGGCTCGATTTGCAGCGCTGCGTGCTGGTGGTGCAGGACTGGGGCGGCATTCTGGGCCTGACGCTGCCGATGGCCATGCCGGACCGTTTCGCAGGCTTGTTGGCCATGAACACGCTGCTCGCGACCGGCGAGCAGCCGCTTTCACCCGGGTTTCTTGCCTGGCGCGAGATGTGCGCCCAGAAGCCGCAGTTTGGCGTGGGCCGGCTGCTCGGGCGTGGCAACCCCCACATGAGCGAGGCCGAATGCGCCGCGTACGACGCGCCATTCCCCGATGCCGGCTACCGCGCGGCGACGCGCGCCTTCCCGCAATTGGTGCCAGGCACGGCGGATGTTCCCGGCGCTGCAATCTCGCGCGACGCGCGGGATTTTTGGCAAAGCGACTGGATCGGCCGTAGCCTGATGTTTGTCGGCGCGCAGGACCCGGTCTTGGGCGAGCCGGTGATGCGCCAGCTCGCAGCCCAGGTGCGCGGCTGCCCGCCGCCGGTGGTGCTGCCGCACGCCGGGCATTTCGTGCAGGAGCATGGCGCGCCGATCGCAGAGCAGGCTGTGGAATACTTCCGGCCATCCGACCGCACAGCCTGACACTGCAAGGCGCGCAAGCTTGCTTTTGCGCCTTGCCACCACGACGCCATGTCCCACGATCACCCCCACCACACCCCTGAAGGCGACTGCGACTGCGGCCACGCGCACGGCCCGCGCCACATCTATATCTATTCGCCATCGAGCGCCGTGCGCGACAAGGCGGCGTTCCGGCGCGGCGTCAAACGCCTGCAGGCGCTGGGCCACGAGGTCGAGATTGACCGCGACGCCCTGGCGGTGCACACACGCTTCGCTGGCGACGACGCGACGCGCATCGCCGCAATTGCCCGCGCAGCAGCCAGCGGGGCTGATGTGGCGCTGGTCTCGCGCGGCGGCTATGGGCTGACCCGCATCCTGCCGGGCATCGACTACGCCGCCGTGGCCAAGGCGGTGGAGGGCGGCATGCAGTTTGTTGGCGTGAGCGACTTCACCGCCTTTCAGAACGCCGTGCTCGCGCGCACCGGCGCCACCACCTGGGCTGGTCCGGCGCTGTGCCCGGATTTCGGTGTCGCCGGCGCGCCCGACGACATCATGGAAGCCTGCTTTGACGACCTGCTCACCGGGCACGGCGAGGGCGCAGGCTGGCGCCTGCCGTACCCGCGCAGCCGGGTGGCGCGTGAGAGCACGCCGGACTACGACTTCGTGGTACACGACGCCCCCCTGTGGGGTGGCAACCTCGCCGTGCTGGCCTCGCTGGTCGGCACGCGCTGGCTGCCCCAAGTTGACGGCGGCGTGCTGTTTCTTGAGGACGTGGCCGAGCACCCCTACCGCATAGAGCGCCTGCTGACGCAACTGCTGCACGCGGGCGTGCTGGCGCGCCAGAAGGCAGTGCTGCTGGGCCAGTTCACCGGCTTTCGCTTGGCGCCGCACGACAAGGGGTTTGGTTTCGACAGCGTGGTGCAGTGGCTGCGCAGCCAGATTGATGCACCAGTGCTCAGCGGCTTGCCCTACGGCCACGTGGCGACCAAGGTGCTGCTGCCCGTAGGGGCAAAGGTGGATCTGGCGGTGGACGGGCGCGACGCAATGCTGGTCTGGGGCCACCAGCATTGAGAATGTGCTCTGGCGTGCTGCAGGGTGGGGGGTGCGACGCGGTTACACCACCCCGCCGTAAGCCGACAACGGCGAGCCGCTGGCGTCTGTTGCCTGCCCCGACGCAGTGCCTGAAGCCAGCGGTGCTGGAGAACTGGCAAGCGTCACCAGGGCGGCCGCCCGCTGCGCTGCGTACAGGCCCAGGCGCACCATGGTGCGGTGGTTCATGTCCACGGTCACGCCGGTATGCGCCAGCGCCGACTGGACACGCGGCTTGCCCGCTGCCGTGGAATGAATCTGCGGCTCATGGCAATGCGCGCCACTGGCGTCCAACACGCTGGCCACGAGGGGCATATTGGGTTTTTCGCCCCGGCGCAGCACGATGGCAGTGTCGCCGTTGTCCAGCCGCACAAACGTGCCGGGCGGACACAGCCCCACCGTGCGTATCAGCATCAGGCCAACCTCGTCGCGCTGGTCGATTTCCTGGCCCACCACGGCGCGCACCGAGTCGGTGGCACTGCGGCCGGCGCGCGATTTGCGCGGGCTGATCATGGCCGCATAGCGGTCGATGGTGCCCAGGATACGCATCAGCCTATCGACCGGCGACAACTCTGCCAAGGGCGTTGAAACGGGAATGCTGCCGTGGTGCTGGCCGACCACGTCGAGCCACAGATCGTTCGAAATATCGAGGTGCTCCAGCAGTTCCTGGCTCAATCGCGGGTGGTCTGCAATGGCTTGCTGTTGTGCTGGCGTCGGCACTTCACGCTGCACGGCCAGTTCGTCCTGCATCTTCGTCATGCCGATGTTCATCGTCAACGCCGCACGCACCAGCGCGTTGCGCTCGTGGTCGGGCAATGCGAACTCGCGCGCCATGATGTGGCAAAACGTGCCGCAGACCAGGGCGTGCGAGGCGCTATAGCCCACCGTCGAAGTGGTGGCGAGCTGGAACATCAGGTACAGCGAAGCGTCGATATCGTGCGCCACCAGCTCTTGCAACCAGCGGTCAAACTGGCGCAGCTTGGTCCCGAAGTCGTGGACATGCTTGGGGCGCGAGAGCAGCACCGACAGCGCGGACTCCAGGTCGCCCCACAGGCTGAGCAGGTCTTCGTATTCCTCGTCGTGTGCGCTGCGCAGCGCGGGCGTTGTCATCAGCGTTTCTCCAGCACCATCTGCTGCGCGTTGCGGGTCATTTGCACTTCCGACAGAAAACTGTTGCCCAGCAACACGTACGGCATGGGTTGGGGCGTGACGACAGCATCGACGCCAAACAGCTCGATGCCGCCCAGCCGCACCGAATCGAGCTTCACGTGCCAGCCTTGTGCAGTGCCGTTGGCGGTGCGGACGCCTACCTTGCGGCCTTTGGCGAAATCGACGCCCATGCGTTCGGCTTCGGCCTTGCCAATCGCCACCGTCGAGGCGCCGGTGTCCACCATGAAGGTCGTGCTACGGCCGTTGATCTGGCCTTGCTGCAGGTAGTGGCCCTGGCTGTCGGGTGTCAGCACCACGCGCCGGCTGACGCCGCTCCCGCCGACGCTGACGGGTGCACCCAGGAACAGATCGCGCGTTTGCCCATCGACTTGAACCGTTGCATGGTCACCGGTCACCGACAGCAGCTTTACGCCAAGGTGGCTTTCGCCTGGCGCCAACGCACGGGGTGCGCCGCCCGCTACCACCAGCAGGGCCTTGCTCCCCAACACGCCCGCCAGCGCCACCTCTGCGGCCTGGGCACTTGCAGCGCAGCCAAGTGCGAGGCACAGCGTCAGGCCCGACAGGGCAGTGCGGGGCAGTGCCCAAGGCATGTCAGTCTCGAAAGTTGTTGAAGGACAGTGGCATGTCGGCGATGTCCTTGCGTATCAGCGCCATCGCGGCCTGCAGATCGTCGCGCTTGGCGCCGGTAATGCGCACTTTTTCTTCCTGAATGGCTGCTTGCACCTTGAGCTTGCTGTCCTTGATCAGCCTTTGCAGCTTCTTGGCCAGCTCGCCCTCGATGCCGTTGCGCACCTTGATGACCTGCTTGACCTTGTCGCCGCCGACTTTCGTAGGCTTGCCGATGTCGAGGAAGC
>JAUCDU010000092.1:0-8866 GCA_034674825.1 Giesbergeria sp. | reverse complement strand
ACTGCAATTTTCATAGCTGCCAGCGCTTGTGCAGCAAGCGCTGACGGGCTAAAAAGCCTTGAATCCTTCATGCAGAACACCCGCTCGGCGCAGGCGGAGTTCACGCAGGAAGTGACGGCGCCGGCGAAGAACGGCCAGGCGCCGCGCACCAAGACTTCCAGCGGCAGCTTCGCCTTCGAGCGGCCGGGGCAGTTTCGCTTCGATTACAAGAAGCCGTTCGCCCAGACCATCGTCGCCGACGGCAAGACGCTGTGGCTGTATGACGCTGACCTGAACCAGGTGACAGAGCGTGCCCAGGCCTCAGCACTGGGCAGCACGCCGGCTGCGCTGCTGGCCTCGGCGCCCAACCTGGACGCGTTGCGCAAAGACTTCACGCTTGAATCCGCGCCTGAGCAGAGCGGCTTGCAGTGGGTGTTGGCTAAGCCCAAAACCAGGGATGGGCAGCTGCAAAGCGTGCGTGTCGGCCTGCGCGGCGAGCAACTGGCAGCGCTGGAGATTCTCGACAGTTTTGGCCAGCGCTCCATGATCCGCTTCGAGAACGTGCAGGCCAACGCAGTATTACCAGCGTCCACTTTTGCATTCAAAGTGCCCGCTGGGGCGGACGTGCTCAAACAGTAACTCTGCTGCGCAATGACGCACCCGCCAGGCTCACGATCCACCATGCCATCCAGGCCCCGCAGACGGGACTACGAGCGCTCCACGGCGGTTGAGCGCATGCGGCAAAAGCTGCTCAGCCACTCGCTGCCGCGTGCCCAGATGTCGCTTATCGTGTTGCTGACGGGCGGCTGCGGGCTGCTGGCGTCGTTTGTTCTGCTGCGTTACGCAGGCATGGGTTCTATGGCGGTGCGCTACCCCTTGGCTTTGGCGGTGGCTTATCTGTTCTTTTTGTTCCTGATTTGGCTCTGGCTGCGCACCAACGCGGAGGATTACAGCGATGTGCCCGATTTCGCAGATGCCTGGCCTGACCTGGATATGAACCGCGTGTCACTGCCGCGCAGCGGGCAGGGTGGTGAGTTTGGCGGCGGCGGAGCCACCGGTGACTTCAGTGGCCCCGCCTACACCGCCATGCCAAGCGTGGACGCTTCTGATGCGCCCTTTGACTCCTTGGGGGAGGCGGTAGGGGACGCAGCCGGCCCAGTCGGCGAAGCCGATGAGTTTGCCATTCCACTGCTGGCCATTGCACTGGCAGTGGGCCTCGCGTTTGCAGCCTTGTACGTGGTCTATATCGCCCCCGTGTTGTTTGCCGAACTGCTGGTGGACGGCGCACTGTCCTATGCGCTGTTTCGCCATTTGCGCCGGCATGAGCCTGAGCATTGGCTCACCAGCACCCTCAGGCGCACAGCGCTCCCTTTTCTCCTGGCGGCAGTGTTATTGGCGGCCATGGGCGCAGCCATGTCGACCCACTCGCCGGGCGTTCACACGATTGGCGAATTCATCCGGCAGGTGCGCACAGGAAACCCCCCATGAGCCAATCGCCCGCTGCCGCACACCAACCGCTGGCCGAGCGCCTGCGCCCCAAAACCCTGGGTGAAGTGATAGGGCAAACTCAGCTGCTTGGCCCCGGCATGCCGCTGCGCCTGGCGTTTGAATCGGGCCGACCGCACTCGTGCATCCTGTGGGGGCCGCCGGGCACCGGCAAAACCACCATCGCTCGCCTGATGGCAGATGCGTTTGATGCGCAGTTCATCGCCATCAGCGCGGTGCTGGGCGGCGTCAAGGACATCCGTGAAGCGGTGGAGCGCGCCACCGCCGTGCGGGACGGCCTGGAGCAGCGGCGCACCATTGTGTTTGTCGATGAAGTCCACCGCTTCAACAAGTCGCAGCAGGATGCTTTTTTGCCGCACGTCGAATCCGGCCTGTTCACCTTTGTCGGCGCCACCACCGAAAACCCATCCTTCGAGGTGAACTCCGCGCTGCTCTCGCGCGCCACGGTCTATGTGCTGGAGCCGCTCGGGCCTGAAAATCTAAAGCAAATTGTGGTGCTGGCGCAGGCGGAGCAAGCGCTGCCAGCTATTGAAAGAGTAGCAATAGAGCGCTTGGTGGCGTATGCCGATGGCGACGCCCGGCGCCTGCTCAACACGCTGGAAACCCTGGCCATGGCGGCCGAGCAGGAGAAAGTGGACGCCATCACCGACGCCTGGCTGCTGCGCGTGCTCGGTGAGCGCATGCGCCGCTACGACAAGGGCGGCGAGCAGTTCTACGACACCATCAGCGCGCTGCACAAGGCAGTGCGTGGCTCGGACCCGGACGCCGCGCTGTACTGGCTGGTGCGCATGCTCGATGGTGGTGCCGACCCGCGCTACATGGCGCGGCGCATGGTGCGCATGGCCAGCGAAGACATCGGCCTGGCCGACCCGCGCGCCCTGCGCCTGGCACTCGACGCCGCCGAGGTCTACGAGCGCCTGGGCAGCCCCGAGGGCGAACTGGCGCTGGCGCAGTGCGTGGTCTATCTGGCCGTGGCCCCAAAATCCAATGCGGTCTACAAGGCCTACAACGCGGCGCGCGCCTTCATCAAGCAAGACGGCACGCGGCCGGTTCCCATGCACCTGCGCAACGCGCCGACCAAGCTGATGAAGCAGCTCGATTACGGCAAGGGTTACCGCTACGCGCACGACGAAGAGGGCGGCTTTGCGGCGGGCGAGCGCTATTTGCCAGAGGGGATGGCGGAGCCTGGGTTTTACCAGCCAGTGCAGCGCGGGTTAGAAACAAAAATTGCAGAAAAAATGGCCTACCTGAAGCAGTTGGATAGCAACCGGGGCAAGGCCTGAAGGCTGCAGTTCGGTTTCAGATAAGCCCGAGTCTGCGTGCCTGCAGGGCCGCCTCTGCTCGGCTGGAAATTTTCAATTTCCGGTAGATATTTTTCACATGATCGCCGACGGTGTGGCGTGAAATCGAGAGCGTTGACGCGATGTCCGCTATGCGGACGCCTTGTGCAAGGAGTCCGAGTACGTCGCGTTCACGCACGCTCAAATCGCATGCAGCAGGCGCTTTCGCGGGTGACGGGGGTTGGAAATAGCGCAATAGGCGCCGTGCGATGGCAGGCGACAGCGGCGGGCGACCGTCTGCAATGCCTTGGAGTTGTTCCGCCAGCCATGCAGTCGGGTGGTCTTTCAGCAGGTAGCCCTGGGCGCCGGCTTGAAGCGCTTGAAAAATGTGCTCGTCATCGTCGTGGATAGATGCGACTACCACCGAGCACTCTGGTTGATGACGTGCAAGTTCCGCGATTACTGTCAGGCCGCTACCGTCGCCGAGTGCGAGGTCGACGAGTGCAAGATCGAAGCGTGTTGCCTCTATGTTTTGCAAGGCCTGCGCAACGCTGCCAGCCAAGGTACAGGTCACAGGACCGAATGCGCTGGCAACAGCCTTTTGCATCATGGCGAGGGCGTCAGCAAGGTCGTCGACCAGTAGCACGTGATTCATGGTGTCTTCAGTGTTTGGGCCGGGTCTACGGCTAGCCGTGGCAAGCGCAAGGACACCTCCGTGCGTCCACCGGGCAAGGATCGTGCCGCCAGGTGCGCTCCGTATTCTTCCAGTCTGTGGCGCATGCCGCGAAGTCCGCGTCCCTCCTGCCACCGAACCGGCTCAGTGATTGCGCCGTCATTGCAAAGCGACAGGGCGAGCCAGCCTGGCTCCTGAGCGACAGAAATATCGATCTGAGACGGTTGTGCATGCTTGAGCGCATTGCTCAAACCCTCCCGCAAGGCCCGCTCTAGGACCGCCTTCTGGCGCGATGCCAGTTCTCCTTCGGCGTCGTGTGGAGCGACCCATACCAGGCGGACCCCTGCAGCATCGCAGCGCGCGGTAGCTTCGGCGCGCCAGTCGGCCAGAGCGTCTGCCAATGGAATGGCATCTGCGTCGATCACGTTGAGCGATGTGCGCAGATCGTGCATGGCGGCACGTGCGAGGTCGATTAGCTCGGGTGAGTGCGCGCGATGGATCAGCATGAGAAGCCGGGCCCCGACGTCGTCGTGCATGTCACGCGCGATGCGCTTGCGCTCGTCGCGCGCCCCGCGCTCGTGGGCGTCACGGCTGCTCTCGGCTTCGTTCAGAAGCCGGACCAAGGCATCTACAAAAGTTGCATCCTTGTTGGAGAAGAGGCGCTGACCGCGCGCTGGATAGCGCAGCGTGTGGGCACACAAGGCGCCGCATGCTGGCACTCGCAGATTGAGACCGCCTTCGTCGATACTGGCATGGTGGTCGGAAAACGAGGGGGTGGTTTCGAGATGCAAGGGGTCATAGAGGCCGCGCAGCAGCTGTTGCCATAGCATTTCCTGAGCTTGGCGTGAGGGCTGAAATGCGATTCGAACGATATCAGGCATCAACTCGTGCAACTGCATGCCAGGTCTATGGGCCAGCCGCTGCCACAGCCACTGGCGAGCGGGAAAATACAGCGCACCGCAAATCCAGAGTGAAACACCCAGCGCTGGCCCGGCCGACCAGTCGAGCGCAAGAATCAACAGTGCGTCCACACCGACCACTGCCAGCGCGCCGCCAACCCAGATCAGCATGCGGAACGCCCATTCATCCAAGTCGAATAGCCGATAACGACGAAGGCCCAGTGCAATACCGACGTATATGAACAGAAAAAATCCGAACGCATAGCCTTGCGGCATCGGCGGCAACCACCCCAGGCTTGCGGTGGTGATGATGAGCAAAATGAAAAGCCCACTGCCCACCAGCATCGAGAGGATGAACCACCTCAGCGCTGCTCGGTCGATCGGGTCGCCGCGAGAGCGCTGCCACTGAATAGCCGCAAGGCCCATTGCAATCAGCATCTCGAGGATGATCGACACTTGCATACCGATTGCAGGACTGGGCGCGAGTCGCAGTACGTCGGTCAGCCACCACAAATTGAAGATCACAAAGGGCCAAGCGATGTGTACGGGTCGTACCAAGACACGCGGATGTACCAGGAAAAGCCCGCACAAGGCCGCTCCAAACATGATGGAGCCCCAGTGGTTGAGGTTGTTCAGGAGAAAGAACAAATTCCCCTCAAGTGCCAGTTCCCTGCCGCTGTAAACCGCTGCGGGCATGGCAAATACCGGGAAAAGCAAACCTGTGATGCCGAACATTCGGGCACCCCAATCCCACGGCCTCAGAACCCACACCCAGCAGGCAATCGAGCAGCCGATCGCTGAGACAGCCAGCTGAAACCAGAACATTGCGGGCAATGAACTGATGGGTCGGCTCCGGGGCGTAACCACGGTCTCGCCAGCCGTATCGCCCAATGTCCAGGAGAGTTGAACCTGGGGCTCGGAGACTAACGTCGCAATCCTGCTCTGACGCGCGAAAAATGCATCGATCAGAGCGTAAGTCGCCATCACGTCTGGCTCCTCGGTTAGATCTTCTTGCACCAAAGCAACAGCATCGACGGCGTCGCTTGATGCACTGCGGAGGGAGCGCAGCGCCGCGCCGACAGGCAGTGATGTGGAAGGCCCCTGTGCAACGAGTACACGCACCTCTCCCTCGATCGGCGCAAGTCGTACTCCGAGCCATGGTGTTTGTAGCGACAACCCGATGGCGCACGCTGCTGCAACCAGCACATAGGCCAACGATGCGAAAAACCAACGCGAAGGCGGCCTTGCTAGCGGGGATTGCGGTGTCATGGTGCGCGCTCACTGTAAAGACTTCAGCAGGAGTAGGCCACCCCCCGAGAACGCGGGATTGCCATCAAGCAAGGCTGCTCAAACAATCGTCCAATTACATTTGTTAACCACCATCAGAGGCTTGCGCATGAACAAGGGTTTATTTCAAGGCAATTCGATTTCGTTGAAACGTGTATTTGTTGTTTCGGCGGTAGCTGGATTGGTCGCTTGTGGCGGCGGCAACGATGAGGGCACAGCACCTGTCGCAACGCGACTCTCTGGCACTGCAGCGGTGGGGGCACCGATTGTTGGGGGCGCTGTTGAGGTGCGTTGCATTGGCAGCGACATGCTGCAAACCACTACCAAAGCGGATGGCACCTGGGAGATCAATACCACTGGAAAATCACTTCCATGCGCAGTTCGCGTGACGGGCGGCACATTGGCAGCCGGCCAGGCCTTGCACTCCGCTGCGCTTGCATTTTCGAACGTGAATGTCACGCCGCTGACCGATTTGATGGTTGCCAACGCGGTCGGCAAGCTACCGGCTGCCTGGTGGGGAAGTGCGGGACCAGCGGACTTTGCATCCATCACGGCGGCAAAGTTTGACCAGGCATTGACGGGGCTGCGCTCGGCATTCGGCCTGTCTGCACTCGAAAAGCTTGACCCACGTACAGCTGCATTCAAGGCGGTGGCGAAAGATCCTATCGACGATGTGCTGGAAGCGCTACGCCTTGCGCTCGCTAAAAGCGGTACCGATTACCCAAGTCTGTTGAGTTCTGCCAGCAACGCTGCATTTGCCCTGGCGCAAGGCTTTCGTATCACGCTTGGCGAGGCTTACACAACCGTCACGGTGGGTGGATCTGGCACGGGAACTGTTCCCGGTACCCCTCCTGGTGCCATCGGGAATTCCACGCTGACTATCAATGTCGTCGCCGGTGGAATCAGTGTCCCGCCCGTCGTTATTGAAAACATCGCCAAACCAACGACCCAGGCGGAATTTTGTGACGATTTGCTCGACCCGAATTCCGCCAGCGGCCTGAATCAGCAAATGCAAGGCGGCAGCGTGACCATCAACAGTTGCTCGTTCAATGGCAGCATTGGAAACGTGTCGGCAACGCTGAACATCACCGCCCCCTATCCCATGACGGTGGCTTATTCAATAACCTATCGCTATAACTGACCTGCGACCGTCATTCGACGGTTTCGCGTGCAAGGCCGACACAGCACGACGGCCCAGAAGACCTGCCGCCGAGCTTCATCGCTCGGCGTTTGCTTTGGAAATCGGTAGTTCGTCAGGTACGCACCCACGCAAGGTCGAGCAGATGTGTTCGTGTCTGACGGAGGCTCGCCGACACGCTTTCCTGCCCAAATGTCACGCGCGCTCTTCGCGCAAAAGTCCGCGTGTGCTTTGAGGTACGCAGCAGGCCGATCCGCCGCAAATCCAAGGGAAAACCCCTCCAAATGCGCGCCCGCATTGGGTTTCCCGCTCGCTACAATTTCCCACTTCAAACCCGCACGGCAGAATTCCTGGCGGGTTTTTTGCTAGATGGCAGACGGGCTCACAAGGCCGCACCCGCTTACTGAGTCCGTCAAAACGAAGGACCTCTTATGGAAATCTTGCTGCAACAGATCATCAACGGTCTCGTGCTCGGCAGCATGTACGCCTTGATAGCCTTGGGCTACACCATGGTGTACGGCATCATCCAACTGATCAATTTCGCCCATGGCGAGGTGTTGATGGTGGGCGCGCTAACCAGTTGGAGCTGCATTGGCATGATGCAGTCGGCCATGCCCTGGGCGCCGGGGTGGCTGATCCTGCTGTTGGCGACACTCATTGCCTGCATCGTCGCTGCAGCGCTCAATTTCACGATTGAGAAAGTCGCCTACCGGCCGCTGCGCAATGCGTCGCGCTTGGCGCCGCTGATCACCGCGCTGGGCATGTCCATCTTGCTGCAGACGCTGGCGATGATCATCTGGAAGCCCAACTACAAGCCCTACCCGACGTTGCTGCCAGCCACGCCCTTCGAAATCGGTGGCGCAGTGATCACGTCCACGCAGATTCTGATTCTGGGGGTCACCGCCATTTCGCTGGCCATCCTCAGTTGGCTGGTGGGCTACACCAATCTGGGCCGCGCGATGCGCGCCACGGCTGAGAACCCGCGCGTCGCCGCGCTGATGGGGGTCAAGCCGGACATGGTCATTTCGGCCACCTTCATTATTGGCGCCATTCTGGCTGCCATCGCCGGCATCATGTACGCGTCGAACTACGGCACGGCCCAGCACACCATGGGCTTTTTACCTGGCCTCAAGGCGTTCACGGCGGCGGTGTTCGGCGGCATCGGCAACCTGGCGGGGGCAGTGGTCGGCGGCATTCTGCTGGGGCTGATCGAAGCGATTGGTTCAGGCTATATAGGCACGCTCACGGGAGGCGTGCTTGGCAGCAACTACGCAGACATATTTGCGTTCATCGTGCTCATCATCATTCTGACGCTGCGGCCATCGGGCCTGTTCGGCGAACGTGTGGCCGACCGCGCCTGAGGTCTTCATCATGAATCAAAAGAACCTTGCCAAATGGGTTGGCGGCGCCATTGCGCTGCTGGTGCTTCCCCTGATCCTGCAGTACTTCGGCAACGCCTGGGTGCGCATTGCCGACCTGGCGCTCCTCTACATCATGTTGGCGCTGGGGCTCAATATCGTCGTTGGCTACGCGGGCCTGCTTGACCTGGGCTATGTGGCGTTTTATGCCGTGGGTGCCTATATGTTCGCCCTGCTTGCGTCGCCTCAGTTGGCCGAGAACTTTGCCGCATTTGCCGCGATGTTCCCAGACGGCCTGCACATTTCCATCTGGCTGGTGATACCACTGGCCTTGTGCCTGGCGGCCATCACAGGGGTCATCCTCGGTGTGCCCGTACTCAAGCTGCGCGGGGATTACCTGGCCATCGTCACCCTGGGTTTCGGGGAAATTATCCGCATTTTCATGAACAACCTGGATCACCCGGTCAACATCACCAACGGGCCGAAAGGCATCGGGCAGATTGATTCGGTGACCATTTTCGGGCTGGACCTCGGGAGGCGCCACGAGCTGTTCGGATTCGACATCAACTCGGTCACGATGTACTACTACCTGTTCCTGGCACTGGTGCTGCTGACGGTTCTCGTCTGCTACCGCCTGCAGGATTCGCGCATCGGGCGTGCCTGGATGGCGATTCGGGAGGACGAAATTGCTGCCAAGGCCATGGGCATCAACACGCGCAACATGAAGCTGCTGGCCTTCGGCATGG